>JAESST010000109.1 GCA_016763995.1 Flavobacteriales bacterium
ATTGCGAGGAACGAAGCAATCTTGATGATACGATGCTCGTTTCCAAATAGAAAGATTGCCACACTCCTAACGTCGTTCGCAATGACGTTACTAGAAAAATGCCCCGATCCTAACGTCACTCGTAATGACAGTTTGAAAGGTCATTGCGAATTCAGCTAGCAAAGCATTGAATGAAGTAATCTTGATGATACAATACTCGTTTCCATATAGAAAGATTGCCGCGCTCCTAACGTCACTCGCAATGACAGTTTGAAAGGTCTTATTCCATCGCATTATTAACTGCTATTATCACCATCACCATAAATCGCTTAGAATTGAATATATCCACATCTAGTTCTAACTCTTGCAATTTACTGTTCGCTTCTTGTGGCAATCGCATCACTAGTTTTTGAGGGTCATCGTTGCCCATGTTCAAGTTCCATTTTATGGAAGCTTCTGATATGTTCAACTCTATGCCGCATTTCTCTTTTACAGCGCTTTGAATATCTTCAAACAATCCAATCTCCAAATTGGCTAAGCGACTGACCATAATGCTTAAATTCTTGTTTTCCGCATTGCTATTCTTCGCATCTACATCTGAAATTTTCAAATGATACTTGTTCAGTATTTCTCTATCATAGAGAGCAACTAGTTCAGCCTGATTTTTTCTTTCTTCCTCATTTTTTGTCAATGATTTTATGATTTTCATCATCACTTCGGCTAACAATTCATTCGCATTTTTGTAAGTATTGAATAGCATTCCTCTGCTTTCTCTACTAGCAGCTAATTTTCGCGGTGCACAAGGACTCGTTTGTCCCGGATGGAAAAAAGGAAACTGATCGTTAATGAGAAAGTTAATCGGGGTGCCTTCACATTTATAATAGCTACCATAAATATGAAGCGAACCTCTACAATTTATAATACCAAATTTTAATGTTCCTAATATTGAACTTACTGAACCGCTTATTCCATTGTTATCGATGGTCATTTCACCTCGGAATGATTGAAAATTCAATACCTCAATTGTTGCGTCGCAATATAAAAAGAGCCCTTTATCCGTAATCCGACTTCCTTCTTTAACGGTAGCCTTCACATTGATCGGACTGTTGTCGGGAAACAATTGAAATTGGCCAGTCACCTGAAATCCATTATGATCGATGGTCGCTGTTCCGTTAAGAACAGGATTTGGATTAAGTCCTTCTAGTAAGTAAAGATAAAACTTGCCTTTTGCTCCAATATAAGACTGATTCAGGGTAGTCTCAAATTGTAGTTTCAATCGAATTAAGTTGGCAATGCTCGCACTTTCTAAAGTTGTAATGAGCTTATTTACCGGCATTGGATATAGCCTAAAGCTAGCGCTAAGATTATTCCACCCTACTGGAATGGTACCCGCTATAAACAAATGATCGTCGGCTAAAGAGAAAGTAAAACTTGTTTTAACTCCTAATATTTCTAAGCCAAGATGGGTTGTTTCCGTTCCCATTTCAGCTGTGCCTTTAGCATGAAAAATTAGCAATCTGGCTTCAATATTACCCTTGGTTTGTAACACGCCTGGCGCAATGTGTCCGGTCATTGGCTCAATGGATTTTATATAGAGTAAACTTCCCAAGTCGAGCAAACTGAATTGTCCCTTTAAGTTAAGTTCGCTTATGGCATCGTTAAAAATACTTTGACCTGAAAACAGAGGAATGCCTGCCATCTTCATATCTACCTGTCCCATGCTTATCAAGCCTTCTCCAAATTTAATGTCGTACTGAAGCCTGAGGTAATACAACAGGAACATACCTTCCGCATCTCCACGTATTCCTTCATTATTGAGGTTTATATTAGCTGCAAGTTTTATGAGGCCAATGTCAAAGGAGCCTTTGCCTCTCAAGTAAAAGTCCTTTTCACTAATTCTTCCTTTCATATTTGCTGACACCAAATCAAAAGGAACAGCCTCTGGCAAAAGTCTAAAATCTCCACTGTAATACATGCCTTCTGCATCGATTTCCATCTCCTGTTGAAAAACGGGTTTTGGGTTGATCTCTTTTAATACATAGATTTCTAAGTTCCCTCTGGCTCCAATGTGAGATTGATTAATGTCTACATCAAAGCTAGCATTCAGAGAGATTAGATGGTTCATGATAGAACTATTCAATTGAGAACGCAGGTGATTCTTTTCAGGAATTAAAAACACATCTACATTCAAATGACTCCAAAGAACTTTGATGTCTCCCTTTACATGAATTGCCTCTACTTTCTCTTTTTGCCAATCTACTTTTTCCTTCGTCATTAAGAAAGTAGCCGACTCGTTCAAGAATTTTAGATCCATAGCAATTTTCTCTTGCGAAATATCTACACTTCCGCTTGCCGTAAAGATTAAAAACCTGCCTTCAATGGCTCCTTTTACAATTAGCCCTGATTGGGTGATTTCACCTTCCACAGGCTCTGTTGTTTTAAGGTAGACCAAAGAGTTACCCTCTAGCAAACTAAACGAGCCTCCAATTTTAAAATGCTTTGTATCTGCAGTTACCATCGTTTCTCCAGAAAAGATAGGTACGTCCAAGATTTTAAAGTTTGTTTTGCCTGCTCCATGCAGCTTAAAAGGAGTTTCTGGTGGATCAATTTGTAAGGTTGCCAGTAGATCGATGTCAAATAAATTAGCGATTTCACCCTTGAGGTAAAAGCCGGTATTGAATCGTTTGTTATCGATTGCAATGAGTCCAAAAGCGGTATCTAGTTTAGAATAATCTGTATTCCACATTCCTTTCAAGAATAAGATCAAGCCTTTGTCTTCCGGTTGAATTGGGCTCCCTCCTTCCGATGGTAATATTTCCATGAATTTCCTTGCATCTTCGTCCGTTGCTTCAGGCAAAATTTGCTCGTAGGCTTTGTTTTTAATAAACTCTTCAGGCGAAACGAGTAAGAATTTACCTTCAGCATTCATTCCTAGAAAGTCAGTTGCAATGGCTGCTTCTCCTACTCTATTATTTAAAGGAATGGATTGTATAAAGTCTACAATGTTGAAAAACTTGATGCCATTGAGCATGTGCGCTACTATCTTGTAAAGCGAGATATCAAATCCTTTTTTCAAACCAAAAACTTCCTTCCCCATGTAATCTCCGGTTTCTATGTAATTGGGCAATACTTTAAACGTCAAGTTGAAGTCCTCGTATACTTTCTCTGGGTCCAATTTAAATTCAGGATTTGTACAAAATTGAATGAGGTCTTTAAAGAGGCTTCCTATTTCTTGTAGGTTAAAGCCCGGTTCTTTGAATGAAAAACCCGATTGAAGTTTAATATCTCCCAAGCCATAAAAATCAATGGCAAGTTTGTCGTAAA
>JAESST010000110.1 GCA_016763995.1 Flavobacteriales bacterium
AAATCTCTAAAAGTATATGTTGTTACATCATTATCTTCGATATAACTATTTAAGTTAAACGTATAAGAATTACCTTCACATAACGATTGAACTATCTCAAATGTTCCATTGGAAATCCACTGAGGAGTGGAATTAACACCATAATTAACTTCAACAGTTTCATTAATTGGAAGATCTGTATTATTTGTAGCTATTATTTTACATCCTGTTGTTGCTATCACCGACGTCAAAATAAATCTACTCCCAGATCTAATGTTGTTGTTGTTCGGAGAATTAAATTCATATCCTACATTAAAATTTGAAATAGTTAACACTCTTTCATCACCAAAAATCATACGATATTCCTCATTTGCATCTAACAGTATTGGAGCACTTGTATAAATCCCTCCATCCGTCACTGTTGTAGATGCAATGATACAAGGTGTTGAAATTGTCGGTACAGGCGTATAAATATTCAAAGGAATATCGGCCCCTGTTACCTTATTTATAGGTAAGAGCTTTTTTATCGGAGGTATCACTTTAAACACAGAAATATCTCTAGTAGTAGCAAAAGCGGTTCCTCCTGGACCTGGATCATCTCTAAAAAGACGTAAGGTAAATACATATGGCACAGGATCTCCGCAATTTTCGCTTCCATCCCCAACATATCTTGCACTTATTTCTCCCCCAGCAAAAGCCTCCTGAGCAACAGCTTTAGGTGAATATCCAAAATATGCAACTGCAGCGATTAGAATTACAAGGTACTTTTTCATAAATAGTATATTATATCAATACTTGATAAAAATTGACGAAACGTAAAGTAACGGAAAAAACAACTTCCTATCAAGGTTATTTCTCATAAGAATGGAAAGACGTAAAACAAAAGATTAGCGTTGCATCTTCAATATAGAGTTTAAAGTAGATAATTAAAGTAAATTTGCGAACCTTAATTTGACACATGGAGCTGATTAGAAACTTTTGTATTATTGCACACATCGACCACGGAAAGAGCACGCTAGCGGATCGCCTTCTTGAAACAATAAAAACAATTACTTCAAGGGAATTGCAAGCACAAACTCTAGATGACATGGATATAGAGCGTGAACGAGGAATTACGATTAAAAGTCACGCTATTCAGATGAGCCATGTTCATAAGGAAAAAACGTATACATTGAACTTGATTGACACTCCTGGACATGTAGATTTTTCATATGAGGTTTCAAGATCTATTGCTGCCTGTGAAGGCGCTCTTTTAATAGTGGATGCTGCGCAAGGGATACAAGCCCAAACCATTTCAAATTTATATTTAGCATTAGAGCATGATTTAGAAATCATTCCCATTTTAAATAAAATAGATCTCCCTTCTGCTATGCCTGAAGAGGTGAAAGATCAAATTGTAGATTTAATCGGTTGCAATAGAGATGATATTTTAAGTGCAAGTGGAAAAACTGGACAAGGTATAGATGAAATTTTAGAAGCAGTTATTAATCGTGTTCCTGCTCCGATCGGAGACCCAAACGCACCCCTACAAGCATTAGTATTTGACTCTGTATTTGATTCTTATAGAGGAATATTAGCCTATTTTAAGGTAATAAATGGAGAACTAAACAAAGGAGATCGTGTGAAATTCGTAAATACTGGAAGCGAGTATGGTGCGGAAGAAATTGGTGTTCTGAAACTTAAAAAAGAACCAAGGAAAAGTCTAAAAACTGGCGACGTAGGTTATATTGTATCAGGGATTAAGACCGCTAGCGAAGTTAAAGTAGGAGATACACTCACAACAATTGCCAACCCTTGTAAGGAAGGAATACAAGGATTTGAAGATGTAAAACCAATGGTATTTGCTGGAATTTACCCAGTTGATACTGATGAATATGAAGAGTTAAGAGATGCGATGGAAAAGCTTCAATTAAATGATGCTTCTTTAACTTTTGAGCCGGAATCTTCAGCCGCACTTGGTTTTGGTTTCCGTTGTGGTTTTTTAGGAATGCTCCACATGGAAATTATCCAAGAACGTTTAGAACGTGAGTTCGACATGTCGGTCATTACTACTGTTCCCAACGTTTCTTATCATGCTTTTTTAAATAAAAACCCGGATGAATTAATCCTTATCAATAACCCCTCTGACCTTCCAGAAACAACTTTATTAAATAGAGTTGAAGAACCTTATATTAAGGCGCAAATTATAACAAAGTCTGACTATGTTGGCTCCATCATGAACCTATGTATCAATAAAAGAGGAGAGCTACAGAATCAAATATATTTGACTACTGATAGGGTAGAACTAACTTTTCATATCCCACTAGCGGAAATTGTATTTGACTTTTATGATCGACTAAAAACGATTTCAAGAGGATATGCTTCTTTTGATTATTTTCCTTTTGGTTATCAAGAGTCTTCTTTGGTAAAAATGGACTTACTTCTGAATGGAGACCAAGTAGATGCCCTTTCTGCTCTGATTCACAAAGACAAGGCCTATGATCTTGGGAAAAGAATTTGTTTAAAACTGAGAGAGCTTTTACCTCGACAACAATTCGACATTGCAATTCAAGCTGCTATTGGTGCCAAGATTATATCAAGAGAAACAGTAAAAGCCCTTCGAAAAGATGTAACTGCAAAATGTTATGGGGGAGATATTTCAAGAAAACGAAACTACTTGAAAAACAGAAAAAAGGAAAGAAGAAAATGAGACAAATTGGAAACGTAGAAGTTCCCCAAGATGCATTTCTTGCTGTTTTAAAACTAGACGATTAAATCCTAATTTACTGAGTCACTAGGATGAGCCTTAGGCTTTTCTAATAGCTCCGCAGAACGAGTGCTTAAATTAGTAATTACTTGTTCAAACATTTTTTCAAACTCTTTAGGTCTGTTGGAGTAATAATTAAAATTACTATCAAAAACAGCCGCAGATATTTTACGTCCTCTGAAAAATGCGGCATAAATACTATCGTTCGGGATAAGACTATCCGTAGTTCTATTAAATCCTAAACGGACTATAGCTTCTGCTTCTTGAAATTCAGTTAGCAGCTCAACAAATTCGCTTTTTGGTATTAAATAGTCAGGCTGCCCTTTTTCCTGCGAACAAGCAAAAAGGAAACACAAGCAACAAAAAACTAGGACTCGTTTCATCTATTGAAAGTCATTCTTTGGCCTTGTTTACTTTCGTTAAACTCACCATTATTATAAGCTAAATGTCCACTTACAAATGTTTTTATAACAGAAGAAGAGAATGTTGTCCCTTCAAAAGGTGACCAACTGCATTTATAATGTAAACTTTCCTCAGAGACAGTAGACGATTGTTTTAGATCTACCAGAACTAAGTCGGCATAATATCCTTCTCTTAAATACCCTCTGTCTTTTATTTGAAAACAGTCCGCCAAAGAATGACTGGTTTTGGAAACTATTTTTTCCAAACTAAAAACCCCTTGCTCATGCATTTGAAAAAGTGCAGGCAGAGCATGCTGCACCAACGGCCCACCGCTTGGAGCCTTTGCGTACTTATTGTCCTTTTCAAAGATAGTATGAGGTGCATGATCCGTTGCAATCACATCAATGATATTTTCATTCACTGCTTTTCTAATTGCTTCTCTATCTAGCTTAGTTTTTACCGCCGGATTCCATTTGATGTTCGTTCCAAATTTATCGTAATCCTCATCTGTAAACCAAAGATGATGAATACAAGCTTCTGCTGTTATTTTTTTTTCTTTTAATGGAAGTCTATTCGAGAAAAGCTCTAGTTCTTTTGCTGTTGAGATATGCAATATGTGTAAGCGAGTATTATATTTCTTCGCTAGTTCAACAGCTTTTGAAGATGATTTATAACAAGCTTCTGCACTCCTTATAATAGGATGATAGCTAATTGGGATATCTTCTCCATACTTCTCAACCGCAGCCTGCATATTAGCCCTTACTGCAGGCTCATCTTCGCAATGAGTGGCAATTAGCATAGAACAATTGCGAAATAAATTATCTAGCACCTCTTCTTTATCTACCAACATGTTACCAGTTGAAGAACCCATAAAAACTTTTACTCCACAAACAATAGAGGCATCTGTTTTTAACACCTCATCTAAATTATCATTAGAGGCGCCCATAAAAAATGAGTAATTCGCTAACGATTTCTGCGCTGCTACAGCATATTTATCTGCTAGTAACTCTTGCGTTAAAGTGTTAGGAACTGTATTGGGCATTTCCATAAAACTCGTTATTCCACCTGCTACTGCCGCTTTAGCTTCTGTATAAATTTCAGCCTTATGAGTTAATCCCGGCTCTCTAAAATGAACCTGATCATCTATCATTCCGGGCATTAAATGTAATCCTTTAGCATCTATAACATGCTCATCACTTTTTGCAGACAGCCCGTTTCTATTGATTTCTTCAATTCGCTCGCCTACTATTCTAAGGTCTGCCTCAAAGATTTCATTTTCGTTTACTAGTGTTGCTCCTTGAATTAGAATTGACGAATTCATGCGACTTTTTTTTGTTTCTTAAATAAAGAGGAAAGCCTCAGGTAAATCACCCCAAAGAATGCCTCCTTAAATATACTTCCACTCATTTTACTTGTCCCCTCTTGACGATCGGTAAATATGATCGGGACCTCAACTACATTGAAGCCTAGTTTCCATGCGGTAAACTTCATCTCAATTTGAAATGCGTATCCCTTAAACCTTATCTTATCTAGATCGATAGTGTTTAACACTTTTGCTTTATAACATTTAAAGCCTGCAGTAGAATCTCTAAATGGCATTCCTGTTATAAATCGAACATAAACAGAGGCATAATAAGACATTAAAACACGACCCATCGGCCAGTTTACTACATTCACTCCAGTCTTATATCTTGATCCTATAGCAACATCTCCCCCATGTTTTTCGCAAGCCGAACATAATTCCAATAAATCATCCGGATTGTGGCTAAAATCAGCATCCATCTCAAATAAGAAATCATACCCGCGATTCAAACCCCACTTAAATCCATGAATA
>JAESST010000111.1 GCA_016763995.1 Flavobacteriales bacterium
CCTTTATCGATAAATTCAAAATAAGGGTCTGCTATTTCCGAAAACTCATAACCTGCAGCGTGTTTTCTTGTACCAGTAACGTTCGTACTTGTTACTATAAATAATATATGTTTCATTTTTTTTATTAATAGTTTAAACTAAAGGAAACTTAATGCAGCTTCCTTTAGTTTGATAGCCTAAATAATTTTTAGGCTAATACTGGATTTCTAGAAACACATACTTTATGCAATGCATCTGCAAGTTTTTTAGGGGCTGTCTCCAGAGGCACATGGCCATATTCCAGTGTAATTGACTCAGTGATTCCTAACATCTTTTGCCCATGCCTTTGAGCCTTTAATGAAATCACTCGATCTAAAGTCGTTTCTATATAGGCTTTAGGAACCTTTCCAAAATTTTCATCTGTTGTTATTACTTTTTCAAAAAATGGCGCGGTCGCTTGCACGACAAGCTTAGGCAGTAATGCATCAATTTGCGCGTCTGTAGCACCTGTAAATATTATATCCTTAATTGTCTCTCTAGTCATTGTTGCAGTGCTTTTATCGTCTGAAAATATTAAGTTTTCAAGAAATTCACTTTCTTCGTCTTCTTCAAATACTTCTACAGCTGTTTTACCTTCATAAGGCATAGCAGAAGCAACATAGACTAATTTTTCAATTTTTTCTGGCAATTCTTCAGCCACTTGAGAGATTACAAAGCCGGCAAAACTATGTCCAATCAATATCACTTGGCCTTCTGTTTTGATTAATTCTTCTTTAACTCGATTAACGTATAAGGCTAAATTGATCTCTGATGTAGCTGTTTTGTCATCTCCATGTCCTGGTAGATCAATAGCTTTCACAGTGTGCCCACTGTTTTCTAGATATGTTGTTGTTTCTTTCCATGACCAAGCACCTTCCCATGCTCCATGGATTAATAAAATGTGTTTATTTGAATTTTTCATTGTTAATCGTTTGATTTAATATTTGTACAAATTTTAATAAGGCATGCATTTGAATACTCCCTAAAATACTATCTGGGTGTCATAGTTCTAGCAGTGTTATTATTAAGAAGTTTCGTTTATCCTTTAGAATCGCTCCTCCTAATTCTTCATTAGTCATTGCTATTCCGTCAAGATTCCATCCCCCATCTACGGCATGTACAACGTTTACATAGATGTTATCTATTGGTTGTTTTCCTCCAGATAATTGGCAAATAATTTCTGTAACTTCAGAGAAATGTTGTTTAATAACTGCCTTATCTGATAGTGCAAACGCGGGTACTTTCCATTCGGCCCATGCTCCTAAAAACTCTTCTCCTCCAGAGAAGGACAATCCTTTAGGTACAATATGTACATTGGCTGTTATGTTTGGCGTCATTACGCTATTACCAGTTAAACCGTGATTTTTTAAAAAGGAGTTCGTAATTAATTGAACAGCTTCTTTTTCCTTCCCGACTGGCAAAACTCCTTCGGTTAGTGTTAATGTTAAAGGCATATTATATATTTGTTAAATTGTGAACTTCATTGTCCAACAACAGTGCAAATATTAGATGGTTAGGAAGTTTAAAAGTTGTCTTATGACAATGCTTTTGAGGATTTTGAAGGGTTTATTTTGCTAATAAACAAACCTGCCACAATGCATAGCCCCCCTACTAGGTGATAGTTGTGGAGGTATTCCTTGAAAAGAATAGCAAATAGTGCTGCAGATAGAGGAACAACATTCATATAAATTCCTGCTTTATCGGCACCTGTAACTTGAACTCCTTTTTGCCATAAAAAATAGGCCAGTGATGTACCTAAACATCCAATACCAAATACAGCTACCCAGAAATTGCTTGTATGCGTTGTTATCGTTTCCATCCCGCTAATAGGCAATAAAATAAGGAAGCCTACTAGGCAGCAAAAGCTTGTTAGAAGTGTAAAGTTTAAACTTGAAATTGTTGTGGCATACTTCTTCACCCAAACATGATGTAATGCAAAAAATATGTTCGCTATTAATATGAGAATATCTCCATAATTAAATTCGATGTTACCTAGGTTGGTCAAATTTCCTTTTAAGATTAAATAGCTTACTCCAAAAAAAGCGATGATAATGCCTATTATTTGAATTTTATTGATAGGTGTCTTTAGTATTTTATGAGAGAAAATCATTGTTAATGAAGGATTCAGACTTACAATAAGTGCTGCATTTACTGCTGACGTATTGAGTAAACCTAAAAAGAAAAAGATATTAAATCCGAAAAGACCTACAAATCCTGTAAGTGAAATGCCTTTTAGATTTTTTCGAATTATTTTAAACGTGGGTAGTCTTTTAGCTCCTAAAACTATCAATGTCACAACTCCGAATAAGAAACGCCAAAATCCTGCTTCAATAAAATTTACTTCTTTTAATATTATTTTGGCTAAATGGAAATTTAGACCTAAAAAAATGGTAGCAATAATTAAATAGAATGTTGCTCTCATTTATCTTTTACCCATAGCTTGTAAAGGCCTAACTTCTATATCAACGTAATGATAATTGGGAGAAGAGTGTAAACAATGTAAAATAGTATCTGCTATATCTTCTGGTTGCATCATATTTTTATTGACATTTGTATCGAACATTTGATGCCATTCTGCTACTTTTATTTCTTCAAATAATGCTGAAATACCTAATCCTGCATTACTTATAAGTATTTGAATATCATTCCCAAAATAAGAGATTGTTTGTTGGTAGGCACTTTCTACAGATTTAATATCACTAATATCTGCTTGAATGTTTTTAAAATTCGGGTGGTTGATTTCAGTTGTTGAACAACTCCAACCTGCTAGCTTTACACCAGCATTTAATAATCCATTTACTTGAACCTATTATTGCAACTTTATTTTTTAAATCCATAGATTAAAGTTTAACACGCAATTTACTTAGTGTAGAATTAGTCATTCCTAAATACGATGCAATTGCTTTACTCGAAATGCGAGACAGTAATTTAGGTTCGTGTTCCATGACCCAACGAATTTTATCAATGCCTTCCATACCTAAAAAACTATAAATCCGCATTTGCGAATGAATAAAAGCAAATTCCATAAATTTATGATAAACGTTAGCAAATGGAGGAACTGTATTTACTAATTTGTAAAAATCATCATGTGAAATCATTAATAGCTCAGAAGGTTCTAGTGAAACCAAACAATCTCTTGATGGTTTTTGAAGAATAAAACTAGTGATTGCAGAAATGATACTATCTTCTAATGCAAAATATCCGGTTACATCATTTCCTTTATTATCTATCTCATACATTCTTAAACAACCCTTTTTGATAAAATAGAAATGTTTACATACTTGTCCAATGTTACATAACATTTCATTTCGGGTCGTTTTAATAGGTTTAAAGCAAGCAGTTATTTGATCCAGTTCCTTTTGTCCTATTTTTCCTTGATTTTTTATATATTGTTCTAGTTCTTGATACACTTTTAATTTGTGAGTTTTATGAATCTAAAATGCAAAGGTAGAAAGTATTATTTGTGCAAATATTGTCTTATGACAACATTATTAAACTTAGGATTGTTTTTCTAATGTTCGTTAAGGCAGAAGGTTTACAAAGTTAAAATCACATGCTTTACACTAAACTTCGACTCAGTCTAATTGATACTTGTTTGTCTCTAATTCCCTTTTCGTTAAAGTAACCGAAAATACGTCTCAATAAAATACTCTCCAAATTCCGTTTCCTTGGTTGGACAGTTTAGAAAAGCGGTAGTGTCGCATTAAATCAATCTGATTATGAATATCAGTAAGAATAGTCTGTTTAAGCAGCTAAAGAGCAAAAAGTTTTAAACCTCGTAGATTTAGAATCTAGTATTTGATTCTTTCTAATAATGTTTACAAACTCGATTCCTGATAAAGTTTTCTGAACAGATTCAAATTCATTAAATCCAGTAATGATTATTCGCCGCTTAATATTTCGATGATCATGTTCCACTATATTGTTCAAGTACTTGCATTGTCTAATTCTAATTTCCTTTACCGAACAATTTCTTCTGTTAACAACAAAAGGAGCTGATTTATTTGTGCCACTCTTATCTATATTGATCACTCTTGGCTTTCCATTATGACCAATAGCTTTGTTAAAAAACTTTTGAGCAGACATCTTCTGTCTTCTTTTTGTTAATAGAAAGCTACCGTATTCCCTTCCTTATCCTCTGCTCTATAAAGGAATCTATCTTTCCCTCCTACTTTGATGTAGGTTTCATCCATTCTCCAACTGTTTCCAACTTGAAATTTTCTTTTATGCATATTCTTTTCAATCTCAAGGGAAAATTTAAATACCCATCTCTGAATAATAGAATAATCAACCTTTATTCCTCGTATCTGAAGTAATTATTCTACATCTCTATAGCTCAAAGTAAATCTTAATTTAAAATATACTGCTTGTAAAATGATTAATCGAGGATATCTATGATGCTTGAACATATTTCTTGTTTTATAAGTTCAAAAATATGTGTTTTCCTGTTTTCACAAATTAACGCGACAGAACCTATATCAGACACCCATACTTGATTTTCTCTAGCGACTGTAAACTGCCTATTTAATTTATTCGGAGCAATCGGATAATTATGATTTTAATCTGTTGTATGTTTGAATTTTCGCCTCCTTCTAGCTTGTAAGCCTTGTACTCTCTATTCTAGCAGTTCGTCGTCTAAAGACTTTATAAGCTCTTCTTGACAACTCTACAGACATCCTAGGAGAACCATAACTTTCAAAACTTTGCTCAAATATTTCTTGAATAAGTTTCATGATTTGTTGATTCTCTAAATAACATTTACATGGACTATACGTGTAACCAATGATAATAGGCGCTACGACTGACTTCAAGAATTTCACACATCTTCTCAACAGTATATTTTAGTTTATGTTGTTTCATAAATCTATATTTTTCCTGTCGCTCTCGGAGAAAATGCTGATCGCCTTTTTTAAGATCTCAAGTTCTAATTCTTTATTATTAAGCGCTTTATTTAATGAAGCTATCTCTCGTTGCTCATCGGTTTGTTTAACTTTTCCATGATCCGGAAAACTATTGTGCTCATAGTCTTCTAATTTCTTTTTCCAACGATGAATTATTTGAGCTCCTATCCCTAATTCCCGGGCAGTTTGAGCTGCATTACTTCGTTCTTTACTTAATTATACAGTGTTCGGCTTATACGTGGCGATGTAATTCCTTTTTGTTTTTGACATAATGCTAAATTTAATACTAGCTATCATATCTTAACTCCATGTCCTGTTTAATGTAGCACCTCCACTTATTTAATCCTGATCAAAGGTCCCACAGCATTAATTTATTCATACAGAAAAGTTCAATTTTAGATCTGTCGTAATCGATAATACTTTCTTTTCTAAGTATGTTCAAGGTAGTGGTGATGGATTGCCTAGAGGCATGCATGTATTGACCAAGTTCCCTGTGTGTAATTTGCATTTGGATGACAATAGAATTCTCTGTCCTTTCACCAAAGTTAGTAAATACATCGATCAAAAATTGTTTAATACGTTTACAGAATATGAGGTTCCCAGATAGTTGGACATACTTGTATTCTGCCTGCTGAAGTCTAGAAAATAATTGTTTAGTGATCAAACTATGCAGCTTATTATTTTTGCGATATAATAGATTGAACAGGTGGCTATCCATTTCCAAATAAACTACGGGAGTTAGTGACTTGGCATAAACGGAGTATCGCTGCCCATAACTTATTGAGTCTAATCCAAGCAAACTAGGATGCATAATCAAATTTAATACCTGTTCATTTTTCGAATGTATATTTTTCCCAAGCAATACCTTTCCTTTCAATATAAAATAAAGCTTATTGGCCTTTTGATTTTGCTTAAATAAAAATTCCCTCGAAGGTATATTTCTCAACTCCAAACTTGAGACTGGTAGATCAGTTTCTTTGATGTTATATTCCTTATAAAACTGTTCTATTGCATGTTCTTGCTCTATCATGGTAAACACGATTTAAGGATTAACATCGCTTGCGATAGCATAAATTAAATGATCAGAATTCCAGATAGTGACTTTTACATTTTTATTAACGATTTCTTGATCAAAGTCAAACGTTTCCTCTTTTCTGAAGACATAACAAGTAACAATTTCTGAGTTCTGATTTTCTAGTTTTAATTGAGCCGCAATCCGATTGTCTACAGAACAGTATCTACCTCCTATTAAAGTCATAGTACCAGTAATTCTTTCAGGTAAGACGATTTTGAAATTTAATTTATTGAGTTCTTGATTTAGTTGATTAACACTGTTAGTTTGTATCTCTGGAGGTAATTTTTTCTCATGATTGTAAGCTACTTCTGTAGCAAAATCATGAACAATTATATAAGCCCGTTGCGATAAATAGATGCTAAATACACTGCCTAAAAATAAGATAATGATAGCGGCATACTTCAATTGAGTCGGGAATGAGAATTTCCTTTTATGCCTAACACCTGATGAATCTAAAATTCTCTTTAATTGCTCTGTTGAGAGAATTTGAGCGTTATAGTTGTTCTTTATTAATACTTCAAAATGTTCCATCTTAATGGGGCTTTTCGGTAAGTTGTTCTTTTAGCTTTAGCTTTGTTCTATGTAAAATGGATAGAATTGTTCCTCTAGGAGTTTTCATTAAATCCGCGATTTCTTGAGCAGTATATTCTTCAACAATGGATAGGAAAATAATTTCCCTATTTTTTTCAGGGAGCTCAGATAAGATCTTTTCTAAATATGGTTCAACAGTAAAAGTAGCTTCATAGCTATCTTCTTGAAACGACTTAGTCGCCCATGCGAATCTTAGTTTCTCTTTTCTCTTATTGTCAATAAAGAGATTCCTTATAGTTAAAATAAAATAGGAGATAACAAGCGGTTTCTGTTTTTCAAGAATTTTTAAATAGGCATTCTGCACAAAATCAAATGCATCATCAGCATGATGCGTTAAGGATAAAGCATATCGATAAGCTCTATTTAATAAATCTTCGAGTTCTTTAGAATGACTCATCAATTTTACTAATTACAATAATGAACTAATTTGACTTCCCATCTCCTTTGCGCTTTGTGCTTTGGTAAGCTTTGCTTTCACTTCTTTTGTTTTACTATCTATTACAAGTATAAAACCCGTCCCATTGTTCTCCAAAACGATTTTTTCGATCCCTAAAGCAGAGGCCATCATATTAGATTGATGTCTTGTTGTATTATTGGTAAAGTCTAATTCTAGGAATAAAGCTGCTTTTCCATCTAACTTGTTGGTCAAGTCTTCTAATGCGGAACCAATAGCTTTACATGAACCACACCAATCGGCATGAAATTTTACTACTAGAAGATCCGAATATTCATTTTTTTGACTAAAACTCTTAGTTGGAATAAAAGTCACGATTAGTAATAGGCAAAATGCAACAGATATACTTTTCATAGTTCTTTATTGTAGGGAATACGAACAAGTCAACCTTTTGATTGCAGCGAATTTGATTTTTTTTTGTAAAACGCTTTTATGGATTCTGTCGCATTAATGGAATGTAATTCTCAAAATACATAATTACTCTCCGCTATGCGACTAAAGATTTGAATGTTTTAAAGCAAATAGTTTTGTCATCTATTATTTGGCCTTTCCGAATAATAGTTACAACTTCTGTTCCTGAAAGGTTCTTTGTGCAGATTTAAAATCTTTAAATCCTGTACAGATACTTATCCTCCTTTTGATATTTCTATGTCTTGTTCAACGATATTATTTAGGATATCTATGGTGCTTGAACATACCG
>JAESST010000112.1 GCA_016763995.1 Flavobacteriales bacterium
CTATCCATCACAAGTGATGGAGGAATTGGCTTTGGTGGAGATGGAAGCGATCTTGGAGCAGGGATTAAACATTTAGATGGGGATAGTCATTTATTTGAAGGAGCCCTTATTATTGGAAACTCAAGCTCATATATATCCAACAAATTCCGTGGAGAAAATCAAGGTCCTGATCTTGATTTTAAGACCACTTCAGCCGTTGAAGAAATTTTTTCTAAAATAGCTGATTTTGAATACACGAGTCGATTTACCGATGGAAATACTTCTCTTCTAACCCAACTGGGAATTACAAACAAGAACTATGTTTTTAAACACGATCAAGCCCTAAATTCTATCGTTTACGAATATGAAATAGAAAACCTAAGTACATCTACAATAAATGATATATACGTAGGCCTGCTACTTGATTGGGACATTGCAAACTTTGCCAACAATAAAATCACTTATGACCAAGCTAGAAAAATGGGTATAAGTTTATCAACAGATACATCTATTTATTGTGGAGTAAGAGCATTAACGGACAGTATTGGATCGACTCACTTCGGAATAGATAATGTTAGTGATATGGCCATAAACGGAGGACTTGACATTACTGGCCAGAACGGATTCTCAGATGCAGAAAAATTTCATGTGATTTCGTCTCAAAGAAACCTTGCAGGAGGAGGAACTAATTCTCAAGGAAATGATATCATTGACGTAAACTCAATAGGGCCTTTTAGTTTAGAGGCAGGGAAGAAACGAAGTGTAGCTTTTTCGATTACTATTTCAAATAACATTTCTCTTCTAAACATAGAAAGCGATACCATTAAAAATTTGTATGAAAGAATTGTTCTTAGTACTCAATCAATCTCAGGTAATTCTATTTCTAGTCTTTTAAACATCTCTCCAAACCCCGCAAAAGATGTTCTTAACCTAAACTTAAACCTAGCTAAAAAAACCAAACTAGATCTGCAAGTATACAATGCTAACGGAAAGCTAGTTTATTACAGAAGCCAAGAAAATTATAATAGAGGAGAGCAAAACATTAACTTTCCAATAAACGATTGGAAAACTGGATTATATTTCATTAAAATGAAAGGTGGTGGAATCCTTTTTCAAGACAAATTTATTGTTGCAAACTAAGTAACGAATGTCTACTGTTAAATCCACTTATGTTGAAAAGCCATTAGATGGCAATCGTTATGCAATTAGTGATATCCATGGATGCTCAAAAACGTTTAAAAAACTTCTAAAAAAAATAGATCTTAATAAAAAAGATCAACTCTTTCTGATTGGCGACCTCATTAATAGAGGCCCGAAAAGCGATAAAGTACTCAACTATATTTTAAAATTAAAAGCTAAAGGATTTCAGGTCTTCTTTATTCGCGGAAACCATGAACAAATGGCTCTAAATAGTTCCAAGAAAAGAACTGGACAACAAAAAAGACAATTTAGGAGTTTAAATTCTCTCTCTTTATTAGAAAACGAAAAACTGAATTCCGTTTACAATGAGTTACTTCAAGAAACATATCACTTTGTAGAGACAGAAGATTATTTCCTAGTACATGCAGGCTTTAATCATAAGTCAAAAAACCCAATGCAAGACACCTATGCTATGTTGAACATTCGCAAGTTTGATTTAAAAGAAAATATCACAAAAGGAAAATCGGTCATTATTGGTCATACACCAAACTCAATCTCCTTTATAAAAGAATCTATACAAGCCAGGAAAATATATATTGATAACGGATGTATTAATTATAATACAAAGGGGCAAGGAAGGCTTCTTTGTTTTGATTTAGATAAACGAAAGATTACTCGTCAGAAAAACAGAGATATTTAGGCACAAAAAAAGGGACTCTTTCGATTCCCTTTTCAATGTCTTATAGAAGAGTGATTACATTGCGCTCACGTGCTTTGTTAACTTAGATTTTAAGTTCGCCGCTTTTTTCTTGTGAATAATGTTTCTCTTTGCTAATCTATCGATCATACTAACAACCTTAGGTAAGCTAGTAGCAGCTTCTTTCTTATCTTCAGAACCTCTTAACGAAGCGATTGCATTACGAGTTGTTTTTGCATAATAGCGATTATGCAAGTTTCTCTTTCTCGATTGTCTAATTCTCTTTAATGCAGACTTATGATTAGCCATAGTTTATTTTTTTTTGCAGTCCGTAGGGGAATCGAACCCCTGTTACCAGGATGAAAACCTGGCGTCCTAACCCCTAGACGAACGGACCGTATTTTGTTCTTAAAATTAGGAGTGCAAATGTACAAGAAATTTAAATAATGGCACGTTTTTTTTTATTTTTTTTCAGCTTCTTCAAAACTAAATTTAAAACCCACTCGTTTACCTGTTTTTACACGCATTCCGGCAGCTTCATTTAACAGTTGACCTACAGAAATTTCTTGCACATGGTCGTAAGGTGGAGTATACAAATCGAAATCCATGGAATATAATATTGCTTGCTGAACAATATTTCTAATTGCATCAGGATTGATAGACTGACTCACGAAATCGTTATGAATAAAATTCAGCTGTCGTTTCCCTTCCACGAAGAAATGATTTTCCTGATTAACAAAGGTTCGACCTATTAAATAACCACTATCATCGTAGCGGTTGTATTTAAGAGAATCAGATAAGAAATTATAGATATTTATTATTCCACAAAAACTCCTAGAAGCATCTTCCTTTAAATAAGATGTTTTCCATAATGCATTTGATCGATCAAAATCAAACACATTTGTGTGCATGTGAAATAATATAATGTCTCCGCCTATCTTCAATTGGAATTCAAATAAGCCTTTCTCTTGATAGGAAACATATACTCCTTCGTCAAAACTAGCTGCCTCTTTAACCAACTCCTCTACTAACTGCTTAGAGTGCTCCTTAAACAGATTAAATGCATCCAACGTATTTCTGTAAATCTTTTGCTTTAATGATGCTTTGTTTTTAACTGTATCAACGATTTTCTGGAAATCCTCTTTTCCTGCCATGATTAATATGCTTTTGCGAAAACGGCTCTTTGTTTAGAAGGTTTTCCCGTTACCATACAAACACCTTCCTCTTTTTTATCTGTAAAAGGTAAGCAACGAATGGTTGCTTTCGTTTCGTTTTTAATTTTCTCTTCTGTTTCAGCAGTTCCATCCCAATGTGCATAGATGAAGCCACCCTTCTTTTCTAGTATCTCTTTAAATTCATCATAAGAGTCTGCCACGTTCGATTTTTCTACTCTAAAATCTACTGCTTTTTGATGTAAATTTTCTTGAATACTTTCTAATAAATGCTCTACTTTATTAGCTAAGTCATTTTGCTCATAGATCTTCTTTTCAAGTGTATCTCTTCTCGCTACTTCAATATTCCCCGACTCTAAGTCTCTCATACCCATCGCAATTCTAATCGGCACACCTTTAAATTCATATTCTGCAAACTTCCAACCTGGCTTATAAGTGTCTCTATCATCTAGTTTTACCGAAATCCCCTTAGATTCTAATTCTATTTTAATCTCTTTTAAACGAGTTACAACTGTAGCTTTCTGTTCCTCACCTTTATAAATAGGAATCATAACTACCTGATAAGGAGCTAATTTAGGAGGCAACACTAAGCCATTATCATCAGAATGAGTCATAATTAAGGCGCCCATTAAACGAGTAGAAACGCCCCAAGATGTAGCCCAGACATATTCTTGCTTTCCTTTATTAGTAGTAAACTTTACATCAAATGCTTTTGCAAAATTTTGCCCTAAAAAGTGAGAAGTTCCAGCTTGAAGCGCTTTCCCATCTTGCATCATTGCTTCTATACAATACGTATCTTCTGCTCCTGCAAAACGTTCACTTTCTGACTTCACTCCTCTAATTACTGGCATTGCCATCCATTCTTCAGCAAACTTAGCGTATACGTCTACCATTGTTTTAGTTTCTGTTAACGCCTCTTCCTTTGTCGCATGAGCAGTATGTCCTTCTTGCCATAAAAATTCGGCTGTTCTTAGAAACAATCTAGTTCTCATTTCC
>JAESST010000113.1 GCA_016763995.1 Flavobacteriales bacterium
ATTTTTTTTATTGTCAAACTGGTCTATCAGCCACTCCGATTCATTCTTGTATCCGTTCGGATGAAATACTACCTTGGCGGGAATTTCTAGGTGTCGAAGTGCAGCATATGACCAGAGTACTGCGGCTATTTCATCTCCATCTGAAGGCCATGATATATCCATTTTATCTGTCCCAATCCATTTTCTTTCTTCTTCTGGAGTCACTGCTAAATGACCTGCTTCGTGCAGTAAATCTCCTGGGTATTTTAATTTTTTTCGATCCAACAATACTACCCCTTCCTGGAGTGCTAAGCCTGGCAAAAAGCAATCTCCATTCAGTTCTTTTTCAACTACATTAACGTTGATGTTTGCTAAAAAAGAGAGGATCTTATTTGTTATTTCTACTTCTTTTTTTTCCATATAGCAATTTTCTAGCACTAAGACATTTAATGCTGTTTCTTTAAATAATTGTAAGGCTTCTTCTGGCGTTTCTACCATAGGCATTCCTTTTCTATTTAAACTCGTGTTTAAGAGTACTGGGATACCACTTTCTTTCTCAAAAGCGGCTAATAGCGCAGCAAATTTTTGGTTCCAAGTATCATCAACTGTTTGCACTCTTGCACTACCATCTTGATGTGTTACATTTTGAAGTTGCGAAAGGTATTCCGGTTTAGTACGATCTACCTGAATCATGTATGGACTTTCTCTGCTCGATTCGAAATATGTAGGAGCCATTTCTGCCAATACAGAAGGAGCGAAGGGGCGAAAATCTTCCCTGAATTTAATGTTTTTATTGATGTGATCTTTTAATCCTTCTTTTCCCGGATGCGCAATGATACTTCTTCTTCCTAATGATCGTGGCCCAAATTCAGAACCTGAATGAAACCAAGCGACTGTTTTTCCTTCATTTAAGGATTTTGCCACTTTTTGAAGGAGCTCATCATCTTGATTAAACTGTTCGATTACAAAAGAATCTGTTTTTACAGATTCTAACGCTTTTTCAATTTCTTCGGAAGTGTATTTTTTACCGAAACAGGTACTTTTATTGTGTTTTTGTAAAGGCATGTTGAGGGACTCAAGCCAACCGTAATAAGCGCAACCAAGAGCTAGGCCATTATCAGCCGCTGCTGGTTCAAAATAAATATTCTCTACCAGTTGTTGTTCAATTAAACGAGTATTAGCTACTGCATTGAGTGCCACCCCACCTGAGAAACATAAATTTTTATGTGGAAAGGAATTTATTCTTAGTCGAATAGATTCAATTACGGCTTTTTCAACTTGTTCTTGTGCCCACTTTGCTACATTCGCATAATACTTAAAGTTGGCTTTGAATTGTTCATATCCTTCAGATGGTTTGTCGAATTGAGTCTTCCATTCTTCTTGAACTAATAAACGAGCATCTTTAAATGTAAATGCATTGATGGAATAAACCCCAGATTGTCCAAATGGGGCGAGCCCCATCAATTTGCCAACATCATCCATATTTCCAAAAACATAATGACTGATTGCTGCATAGAAACCACCAATAGAATGTAAGGTGGTGTTGAGGTTTATCGATTGACTCGAAGAAATTGCCATGACACTAAAGTCTTTCCACAGAGGAATCATCTTTTGCCCGTCGAAATGATAATAACTGTCTTTTTCACATTGCATGAAAGGTTCTTCTAGTACTTCTTTTGATATGCTCCCTTTTTCTTCTGGCTGCAACGCAAGAAATTGGTCTAATGGACTACCACAACCATCAATCACCATTACCATACATTCTTGAAATGGAGAAGTGCCAACAGCACTATAGGCATGGGCTAAATGGTGTGAAATAGTTATAATTTTTGGATGTTCCGAATCGGCAAACAGTCTTTTGCCACAATATTGATCTCTTTCTGGGAGTTCAAAATTGGCGCATTGTACAACAAGGTCAATATCGCTGAGCTGAATCCCTTCTGCATCTAAACAATATTGTATGGCAAGAGTATCATTTCCTCCATCGTGCTTTATACGACTTAAGCGCTCCTTTTCAATGGCAACACAAATTTTTCCATTTTTTAATAGAACGGCTGAGCCATTATGAGAAAGTCCCGTTCCTAGGACGTAGCAATTTTGAGACATAGAAAGTATTCACGGATAAGAAATAATCTAGAGATAAGAAAGGTCTAGTGAGTATTTGTTTCGTAGCTTAATGCTCCAGAAGGGCATTTTTCAATTTGAGCTACTAATTCAACAGTAGTAGCGTTCTCAGGAGTAATCCACGGTTTTGCTTTTGGATCGTATACCTTGGGAAGCGCCTTCACACATTCAGCAGCATGAATGCACTTTCGTGGTTTCCAAACTACATTGATTTCTCCGTTACTGTATTTCTTGATTATTTCTCTCTTTTCCATGTTATCTCTTCAAAGAATTAGTCAGTCAAGTTACTAATTTAGAATAAGAAATAGAAGAGTTAAAACCTGATCTCGATTAATAGTTAGAAATGCAGATTTTTAGAAGTGCTAATCTCAAGAAGAACCGAACTCAAGTTAAAAGCTAATTTAGAATTTTGCTCTCATAATTACTACCATGGGCCATCCACAGTTACATTCACAATAGAAGTCCCATCTAAACGAAAAAGGCCTCCTGAATAACCCAACCAAATAGTTCCATTACTATCTTCCAAAATACTTTGAAGACCTGGTGTATTAAATCTTGTTTCTAATTTAGCTTCTTTTGGTTCTTTGTATAAAGTAAATCTTTTATTGTCTGCTGGTTCATCAGAAGGATCGTAACGATACACACCAACACCATTTGCACCTATCCATACATTACCCGATCTATCTTCGTATAAAGTATATATGTTATTTTGGCTCAGCCCCTCCATATCTGAAAATGTAGTAAACTGCTTTCCATTGTACATACAAAGTCCGCCGTCGTTCATATTATTAGGAATAAGTGATTGAACACAGGCAAACCAGATATTTCCTTTTACATCCTCTACAATGTTAGTCACGTTATTGGTCAATAATCCATCTTCTTTACTATAGTGAGTAAAAGATTCTCCATCGTATTTATAAGCCCCATCTCCATCAGTGCCAAACCATAGGTTCCCATTTCTATCTTCTAAATCCAAAGAAATTTTACCAGGAGTATTGCAATAGCTGCCTTTTACTGCTGTATCCATAGGAACTTCAAATTCAGTAAACCTTAACTGATCAATTTGAAGTGTAGGGTCATCACATCGAAACATCCCATGGTGACTATTCACCCATATACTTTGATCACTATTGGTTCTGACGCTTTTCCATCCTGCTCCCATGTTTTTCCAACCCCATCCTAAAATTGGAACTCCATCTTTTCTTGCCAAAGTTTGAAATTTCGTTCCATCATATTTACACAAATCCATATGTGTGCCGAACCATAAGTTTCCTTCTTTATCTTCAGCAATATTTGCAACGGAACTTCCACATAAACCATCTTCTTCTGTAAAGTAGGTCAATGTTTTTCCATCGTAACGTGCTGCTCCGTTTTTAGAAGTACCAAACCATAAATTCCCTTTAGAATCTTCAAATATCTCAAAGATATGCTTGCTAATTTGTTCGTTAGAAGAGTTTGAAGACTTGTTGTTTTCTGAGCAGCTTGCTTTGTCTTGTGCACTACAAGCAGACATTAGTATCATAAGGCCTAACAAAAGAGCGAGTGAGAAATGATTCAAGTATTTCATGGAATTTAGTTTAGGTTAAAGATAGGAGGAAGGATGATTTAAATAGATTAATGAAATGTAAAGGAGTGTAAAAAGGAAGTAAAACTTAGTCTTTACAGGCAGGATCTTGTAGTTTAATCTTTTCTAATTGCTGCCAAATTTCCTTTCCAAACTCCATGGGCGAAATTCGAAATAGAAGGATAGATATCTTTTTTTGTGGACATTCATGTTGTTCAACTGACACATTCAGTTTAATCGTTTCTTGGCTAATGAAAGCATCAAATGTTTCAACTGTTCCTTTAAATTTATTAAGGCCTTCTGTTGCTTCAAATTTTGCGATGGAATGTGCTAGCGTAATTTGCTTGTTTTTATTGACGACATTCATCAATCCATCATAATAGATTTGTAGACTATTTTCTAACTCAGTTGCTGTTAATTTTTTGTTGAGGTTAACTTTCCATGCAAAAGCGTAAGACCAATACTCAATACTTTCTTTTTCTCTCCAACGCTTTGGGAAATGAGCTTCCTCTGCTCCTTGGTAGGGAATGTCTTTTGCAAAATCTAATGGAAAGCTGAAGAATTCAGAGCCCCAGGAGTCCTCAATTTCTAAGAGGTAAAAACTTTTTGGATCAACATGTACTCCTAACTTTTCGAGCATTTGAACCCCATTCGTATTTTTCGGATTAAGTGTTAAGGATTTTTTATAATTTTTGATAGCTTCAGCCGAATCTCCAAGTACACTCAAGATCTCCCCATAACTATCGTAAAGGTTAAAGGCATTCGGAAATTCCTCAATGCTTAGTTGAATGACTTTTGCAGCAGCTTCCGCTTTGTCGGATTGCAACAAATCATAACTGACTCGATTCATTTCTTCTTCACTTAGATAATACTCCTTGTCTGCTTTGATAGCTCTATATTGCTGAATCCCCTTATCAACTCCTTCTTTGTTGATGATATTAAGTAAGGTATTAGCAAGTGATTTTTTTGGAAGGTCATAGGGCTTGTTAAACAAAATACCACCGATTGCTGCACTGATGTTACGCAATGGCGCTCCACCTGTGTTGTTTAATAAAATAATGGAAGATCGATTTTCCGGTATTCGAAGAATCAACGAATTAAAACCGTTGATAACTCCATCGTGTTCTATCGTTGGCTTTGCTGCTGAGCTATTCCCCAATTGAACCTCGCCCATCATCCAACCATAGCCATAATATTGCCCCCAGGCTGGCATGTGTTTTTCAAATAACATATCCCTGTAGAGTTTTGGGAGTAATTGATCATCATATAAAGCCTGATCCCAGAGGAAAAGATCCTCTACTGTGGAATAAATACCGCCCGCAGAATAAGCTATCGATAAGTTAATATAATTAGCATTTATAAAGTTACTTCCTCGTTTATTGTAGCCAGAAGCCTTATTACTTAGAATGTCTTTATTTTTGAAGAATCCCGAATTTTTCATTTGTAATGGCTGGAATATCTTCTCTTGTAATACCTGAGCATAGGATTTTCCCGTCATCTTTTCAACGATAACTCCCAATAATACATAAGCTGAATTGCTATAACTGAGTCGTTCACCAGGTGTAAATTGCAGGGTAGAATCTTCAAAGAGTTGGATAATTTCTTCAGGCTTTAAGTGCTTGCTCATGTTTTCTTGATAACTAGGGAAAGAGGTATAGTTAGGAATTCCTGAGCTATGACTTAGCAAGTGATGGAGTGTGATTTGCTCTGCTTTTTCTTTGGGATAATCTGGGAGGTAGGTAGAAATTGGTTTTGTTAAGTCCAATTGTTTTTTAGCAACCAATTGCAGAATGAGCATGGCAGTAAATTGTTTACTTACAGAAGCTATTCGAAGTTTGGTGTTAGTTTGGTTAGGAATATTCCATTCCCTATTGGCTAAACCAAAGCCCTTTTTGTAAATAATTTTTCCTTTTTCTGCGACTAAAACGCTGCCTGAGAATTTATCGTATTCGGAATATTTACTCATTAGCTCATCAATTCGTTCGCTTTTAGATTGCCCTGAACAAATTGTAGGATTAGTGAAAACTAAAAGCAGTAGAAAGATAGAGGAGAAGTAGAAAGATTTTTTCATTCGTTTTTTTCTCAAATCTATGTTGGAAGTAGATAAGAGAGTTTTATTTGAATGTAAAAGAGTGTAAAAGGGGTGTAAATGTTTTGGTCAAGAAAGGTTTAATAATTTTCACTATTGGCGAGAGTCTTTATTGAAAACTCTATTTTTTTGTATTAAATCCTCTATTTTACTAGTGTATTTAGTCGTGCTTTGTTATTGTTTTAGATCTATCAAGCGCTGAGTTGGGTTTTAGCCGAATCATTAACTAGTCTACTTGTTTAAGATTTTATCAGCAATTTGCTTAGCATCTTGGCAATATTTGTCATCACCTTGTAATGTCCATTCACCAGATTTTTCAATGTAGAATCTAACTGTTTTCTCGACCACTTCAGAATAACCACCATATGATGTTAAGGTATTTTGTACCTCTTCCAAATAGTCACTTCTGCTTAATTCATCTTTTAATACTAAACTCCACAACCTATTAATACGTTTAGATTTCTCTTTGTGAGCTGGGCTTGTTGTTTTATAAGCCATTAGAAAAAGTGAGAGCGCTTTTGCTTCTGGTGATGGTTTTTCTGTTTTTTTTGTCATGTTATTTGTTATGCATTTAATAAGTGGTTAAATGTAATTTATTATTATCATTAGATACACTTTTCATAGGTTTGTTCAAAATTTACTTACTAAAAGCTGGCTCAAAAGACACTATTGAACAAGGTCTGTGTGCTGTTTCCTGTGAATTCCTGTAATTTCTACCACAGGCTTCATCACTTTGTTCAGCTTTTTCTAGAATCCTTAACTAAAAAAGTAAAAATCTGATCCTTCTTTTAAGTTGAGCTTTTGTAGGAAAGCAACAATCTCTTGCTTGGCATCTCTTAGTGCCACGGTAATCACAATTTGAGGATTGTCTCTAGTGGCTATGCTTTCAAAAGATTCCATGAGTTGGTCATAAATCTCTTTACCATGTTTATTGGGGTTGTTGCTTACCCAATTAAAAGGGATGTTTCTTTCTTTTAAGAGTTTGGCCATTCGTTTTCCTTTTTTTCCCGCTCCCCAAATAACTAAGGGGCATTCTGATTTTTGCTTTAGAGCTAAGAAATAATGAATCTTGATTTCAAAAAAGGTATTGTGCGCATAGTTCGCATCATTCCGACTGCTTCGTTCGCTGTGGTCTCTCCATAAATGTGTTACTTTGTTGGCAGCGAGCACTTTAATGCCTGCCTGGTACATTCGAAATACTAAATCATAGTCTTCAGGATAGGTATCAGAATTAAAACCACCACATGTGTCAAAATCTGAACGGTGCATCATCCAGTTTGGAGACGCAATTACACATTCTTTAAAAAGTTCCTCCCAATGATTGTTTTGATCGCATAGGCTGTTGAGCCACGCTTCGTAATTCATGTAACCTTCGTTAACGCCATCCTTCGCAAAGTATTGGACTTTAGCTGTAGCTACATGTCCTATCCCAGATTCAACTAAGGTGCCTTTTAAGATGTCAAGTTTAGTTGAAACCATCAGGTCATCTGCATCCATTCGGTGAATAAAGGTCCCCTTGCTTTCGGCATACGCTGTTCGTAAGGCATTAATGATTCCTTTTTCTTTGTTATTGAATACTTTAATTCGGCTATCTGTCGCAGCAAAGCGTTCTAAAATAAGATAAGATTCATCGCTTGAATGATCGTTCACGGCAAGTAATTCCCAATGTTCTTCAGTTTGGTCTTGAATGCTCTTCAGGCAATCTTCCAAATACAAGCCTGCATTTTTAACAGGCATAACAATAGAGATAAGCTGTTTCTCCATTGAATTAATCTAATCGATGTAATTCGTTGTTACTCCATGCTTGGGCAGGAGCAGAAAACAAAGGCTTGGTTTTAGCCCAAGTGCTTTTAAACAACTCAGAGTGGCGATAATTTTCTAAATCTTGTTCGCTTTCCCAATGGCTGTAAGTAAAGAAAACACTCGGTTCTTTGCTTGCTTGTAACATCTGCAAATACAATACTCCAGGAAATGCTCTAATCTTTTCTTTCGAATCCTCTAAAATAGTTTTGAAGCTTTCAATCTCTTCTGTTCTAAAGGTTAACTTAACAATTCTAACGATCATAAAATTCTATTCTAACAATGTCTGACTCTTTCATACCTAGTAATTTACTGGCATTCCCTTTGTTCATCGCAATTTCTAACATTCTGGAAGAACTGAAAATAGCCAACTTCTCACCTTCAGGCACATCACTGTATACTTTACTGATGGAATTAATGTCATAATCACCCCTTCTGAATTCAATCTTAAACTCTCTTCCTTGTCCGAATGCCTTGAAAAAAGTGTCATCTATATTGGTGATGATGTTACCATAATGGTCAATATGAATAGCCATTCCTTTAATGATATTGCCAACAGAAACTGCTCTAAACAACGCTTTTTCGTTTAGTTCGGTTGTTGGCATTCCAATCATTTCTAGGGTTCCTCCTTTGGCGATGTGACAAGCCGCTTTGGTGAAAATATCTTTGGTAGGGAAGGTGATAGCATCAGGATCGGCCATGATACTTATTTCTATCATCTTTTCAGGAACATCTTCAAAAATGAGAGAAAACACACCGTTATCTGAACCGATAAAGTATTGTCCTTTGTATAAGATTACCAAATTGATGGCTTCAGTGCTTATTTCTGGATTTACACCAATAATATGTATCGTACCTTCTGGAAAGTCTTTGAAGCAATTCTTTAAAGTATAAGCGGCCTTTAAAATGTCGTAAGGAGGGATTTTGTGCGAAATGTCTATAATTGTCGCGTCAGGACAATGTTTTAATATACTGCCTTTTAGAACCCCTACGTAATGGTCTTCGGTGCCTAAATCTGTTGTAAGAGTAATAATGGCCATTCGCGACGATGAGGAATTTTAGAATTAGGTTTGTATCCACCAAAATTAGTAATAATTTCGTACCTTCAATAAGCGTTAATATTAGAAATACAAAGGGATTTGACAGAAAAAACAATTGAAATCACTGAGG
>JAESST010000114.1 GCA_016763995.1 Flavobacteriales bacterium
AGTGACGCTGCACGTTGGCGCGTGGAATGTGCGGGCCGGGTACATCAACTGGTTCCCTGAAGAGGCCAGGCCAACCGCGACATCTACGAACACGACACTTGTCGTGCGCCAGACAGCCCCGGCTGACGCGATCACCATGAGCGGCACCTTGTACGTGCGCGAACTGGCGTAACGCGACATGCGTCTGTACCGGCGACTGCGCGGCAACATCCCGCGCGTACCGTTCTTCCCTTGTAAGATCTCATTCCCATCTGTAGTCAAACTAATATACACCCCTGAGTTAATGTCCATAAAATCATCGGCTCCAATTCTTGTATGGTTATTCCCCACAAATTCAACGTAATTATTAGAAGGGGCAAGGCCTAAGTAAATACCATCTGTAAGCATTACTTTTCCATCAACATCTACCATCATGCCTTCCGGGTCTCCATCTTCAGAAATCCAATTGGAATCGAGTATCATGGTTTGAATAGCCGTATGGTCTCCTAAATTATCTCCTGAACTTAATTGCCAAGAGGCTACTCCACTTGCATTTGATGTTAAAACATAGCCATTTGAAGCCCCGTCAGTCAGTGTAAAATAGGTGGATTTTAACCCTCCATTAACAGTAAGTGTAGAATCTGGAGATGTATTGCCTATGCCAACCTTTCCATCTGACCGCAAGCTAAGCACCGTATTTGAAAGCCCATTTCCTGCAACTGTATTAAAATCTGTTCTGGTAGGAACGGTGTTAGTGCTTACTGATCCATCTACCGACATGGTCATTAGTTCATTACTGACTAAATTAGTTGGGTTGTAATACGCTCGGCTGGTAATTGTGAACAAACGATCTCCACTACCAACAGCTGCTTTTGAGCTTTGATTTCCTCTTGCATTAAATAAATCAAAAACGGTGCCTGCACTATTTCCTGAACCGTATGACTGCATTTCCATCAATAACTGTTCAGTTGCTTTTGAAACTGTAAGAGATGTTCCGGTGGCAGTTCCAACAGAGACCTCTCCACTTGAATTCACAGAAAGTCCTTCATTATCGCCATCGTTGCTTAAATAGAAGTTAGCTAATTGTATGTTTTGTGTTGCTACGTGGTTCCCTAAGTTATCAGCTCCAGTAAATGTTTTCCAATTTACTTTCCCACTACCATCAGTCTGTAAAATTTGATTAACCGTGCCATCTATACCCGGAAAGGTATATCCGCTACCATCTTTCATGCTATCTATCGTCAATACTCCATTAAATACCAAGGAGTCTTCTGCAAAGTCTCCATAAATTAAAGGAGTAGAACCGCCATTGGTATTATCAATGTATAAGCGTTGCGAAAAACTACCTGCTGTTCCTGCATTATTGCCAATGAATATGTTATCCGCTCCAATGGTTAATTGAGAACCGGCTCCTGCGCCTAAAGCCGTATTCGATGCTCCTGAAGTAAGATTGACTAAAGCGGAACTTCCAAATGCTGTATTATTAGAGCCTCCATTTACATTTTTAAGAGATTGGAAGCCAACAGCAGTACCTCCTGTTCCATTATCATTAAGCTTAAGAGCCATTGCTCCAATTGCTGTATTGTTACTAGCTGAACTACCACTATTCATTAAGGCTTGTGGTCCTATTGCTAACTCTCCCGTTGAAACCCCATTGCTCATTAAGGCTTGATTACCTATTGCTATATTAGCTGTGCTATCAGAAATAGCTGGGGTAAAACTTTGAGATGATCCTGCAGCATTACCAATAAAAACAGTCTTTTCAGCAAATTCTACTCGATTTTCTAATACCTTTAATCGAGTAGAACCATTAATGCCTATTCCTACTTCTCCTGCTGTTTCAGTTTCTACAAACCTGTTTTTATCAGCGCTTTGAATGATAGATAGAGTATCAGCAGCTGATTGTAAATCGATAAGCTTAACTCCCATTCCATTAGATATTAATAAGGAGTCTTTGGCTGCATTAACTGAAAGGATTTGGATTTCATTCGTGATACTTCCATCTACTTCTGTTGTAAGGAATCCATTATTACTCACAAAATCATCAACAGTTGTTTCTGTTAAAGTAGAATCGGTAAATGTTCCACCACTTGTTAAGGTAACTGTAGAGCCTGTTTTTGAAATTGTTTGAATTTCATTTGTTGCACTTAAATCTCCATCAGCCGTAATGTGATTTGCCAAGTTTGTAGAATCATTTATTATTCTTATACTTAAATTCCCATCAGCTGTTTGACGGGTTGATGATTCAGTGCCTATAGCTGTTACATTGCTGCTAATATTACCTGTATTATCTGCAATGTTGGAAGCATTGTTGTTAATTCTTATGTTGTGATTTGTTAATGTATCTCGAATATCTCCAATGTATGCCCCTCGTCCATTGTCTATTGTTATAGAATCAGAGCTTATGCTTAAATTCTGCTCATCGGATATCCCTACTGTTATTTCGCTCAATTTAACTCCTGCCCCATTACTTAACAATAAAGAATCATTCGATCCATTTATAGTAAGGTCTTGAAGTTCATTGCTAGTACTTCCGTCAACTTCTGTTTTTATGTAACCATCAGCAGCTACAAAAGCTAATACTTGTGTGCCTGTTAAAGCAGAGTCTGTATAGGATCCTCCACCGGAACCATTCGCTTGTGTTAAGGTTACAGTTGATCCCGATTTGGAAATAGTTTGAGCCTCATTCGTATTATCAGCATCTGCATCATCTAAAGATACAGAACCTCCTCCATTAGATAATTCAATGTTACCGCTCATTAAACTTAGGGTCTGAATTTCATTTGTTGCACTTGAGTCATTTAAATCAACAGATCCTCCGTTTATTAAACTAATTCTACCTCCTGTTCCATTAATACTTAAAGCTTGGTTGTCTGTGCCTGCACTAGGTGATTGCCAAGTTGCTTTACCGTCTGCATCGCTTGTTAATACCAGTCCATTTGAAGGTGTGCCAGTTTTTAAGATTAATGTATCATTAATTAACACATTTCCTTCTGCTGCATAAACTGCATAATTAGTGTCTGCATTTGAAGCTATTGCATAAACCCCATAGTTAGATCCTGATACATTTGAAACGTTTGATCGGCCATATATTGAAATGTTTTGCCCTGTACCGTTTGCAATACCATAAACAGCCGCATCGGATAAAGTAACAGTCCCTCCAATTACCCCAACAATACCTCTATTAATAAAAGAACTACCCTGTGCGTTACCATAAACACCATAATTGATTCCATCGGAAATTTGCGTAGCAGACCCTCTAACTCCTATTGCAAAATTAGTTCCAGCGGGCGTGGCGCCAGCAAAACCATAAACACCATGATTGGTTGTTGCACTATCAGCAAAGCCATATAAACCTCTATTAATTCCTGTGCTAGGACCGGTAGAAGATCCAAAAACTGCTAAATTTGTTCCATCAGTACCTTTAGAATATGCGGCAAAAGTATTTTGCCCAGCCCCAGAAGTGGCGGTGCCGTTAGAGTTAAACTGAACCATATCATATGTTTGACCTGAACTCGTATTAATAGAATCACTAGTAACATATAATTTATGTTGAGTAGCTGCAGAATAACCAATCCCAACATTCCCGTTTGTCCCTATAGTCATACGAGCTGCACTGTTGTTCGTAATAAAATCTAACTTGTGGTTACTGAATGTTCCTATTTGACCGCCTCCTTTATTCGTTAGATTTAGATCAGAAAAAATCCATGAACCCATAGATACATCTCCATTGGTGTGCATCCAACCAAACTTTTGATCCATTGTTCTTATGGTTAAACTTTCATTAGACACTCTATCATTAGTATCGATTCCAACATGACCGTCTGTTCCTACAAAAACTCCTTCATCATCACCATCATTTGACAGATAGAATCCGTTGGTTTTAATGTTTGAATCTAATAGATGACTGCCTAAGTTATCTCCTGAAAAAATAGACGAAGCATCGACAGAACTTAATACTCCTGAACCATCTGTTTTAAAAATTTGGTTCGCTGTTCCGTCTGCATCTGGAAAGGAGTATGCATTGTTAATTCTCAAGGAATCTAGAAAGGAAACCCCATTGACTAATAAATTGTTATTCACAAATACATTCCCATTATCAAAATACCCAGCCCAATTGGTTGTTGCTCCCAAGGCCTTACCATAAACTCCATAATTGGTGCCTCCTGCACCAGTTGCAATGGAATGTAATCCATAATTAGATGTAGCTGTTGAAGTAGCTTCTCCTTCTAATGCATAAGCTATAGAACCTACTCCTATTACTTCTCCTTTAACAGCTGTTTTTGCAGAAGAAGAACCATTTTGTAAGAAATACCCTGTTTTATCTTCCGTAGATTCTACATACAATAAAGCATTACTATTAGGAGCTGCACCAATTCCAACAGACCCAATACTTCCGGCTGTACCATTGCCTGAATAAATGGTTAAGGTAGGAGTATCAGAGTTTGTTCCCATCATAATGGAGTTGGCAATATTATTAGTCAATAATGCTGCTCCTGTTATTAAACCGTTACCAATTACTATAGCTTGATTCGCCGTTGCTTCAGTCCAAGAACCAATTGTTATACTGCGAGTACCGGTTGCATTATTTCTAAATCCAATGGCCGCTGAGTTATCACCTGATACATTTAATACACTACCAAAGGCAACAGAATTAGTTCCAGAGTTCGTAATGGAACTCCCTGAAGCAAAACCTTGTTGGCCGGTAAACCCCGAGAAAGAAATAGAATTTCCAATTCCAACATTTCTACCAGTTAAAATATCAAATGAACCACTGTTTGTAAAATCATCATCATCTGTAGCGGACGAAACAAGAGCTCTTAATACTGCAGCTGTATCAGCTAAATCGTTTAATGAACTATCTCTAATTCCACTAATATCTAAAATATTCCCATTTGAAATGGTTGACATGTCAGAAGCAGTATTCAATGATAAAATCTGAAGCTCATTGGTAGCACTTGAGTCCGATAAGGTAATTGAGTTCCCGTTTGAAATTGAAAGAGTGCCTCTAGTAGCGCTTATTCTTAATAATTGAGTATCTGTGTTTATTGTATGCGGACCTGCTACAAAGCCTAATGCATCAATTCCTGTTGAGTCAATTTGAGTATCTGCCCCGGCAACAAAACCTAAGGTGGTAATACCTAAGGAATCAAGTTGTGTATCGGTATCAATTGTGTGAGGTCCTGCTGTAAATCCGAAAGCGTCAATTCCTGTTGAATCAAGCTGAGTATCTATGTCTATGGTATGTGGACCGGCAACAAAACCCAAGTTTGTTATACCAAGAGAATCCAATTGAGTATCTGTATCAATTGTGTGAGGTCCTGCTGTAAATCCAAAAGCGTCAATTCCTGTTGAATCAAGCTGTGTATCTGTGTCTATGGTATGTGGACCGGCAACGAAACCTAATGCATCGATTCCTGTTGAGTCAA
>JAESST010000115.1 GCA_016763995.1 Flavobacteriales bacterium
ATGCGAGAGAATGAATTACTTATAGAAGAATTAAATCAAAAATTAAAGACGTCTAATGTAAAGATGGCTGAGTTTAGAAGGTTGATTAAAAATCTAAACACACAAGTGGCCAATAAAAACATCGAGATTGAACAATTGAACAATCAATTAAAAAACAAGAAAATTTTGATTGGCCAATTGTATTTTAAGAATGATTCTATTTCTTATGCTAAGAAGGTGACTGAAAAAGAGCTAGAAAATACAATTGATCAAATGAACGAAGTATTTTTTGCCTATGGCACTTTTAAAGAACTAAAAGAGAAGAATGTATTAACAAAGGAAGGAGGCTTTCTTGGTTTAGGTAAAAACAAGGAGTTGAAAGATGACTTTAATAAAAAATACTTTAGCAGAGTCGACAAGCGAAACCAGAAGTCGTTTTTACTATATGCCGATAAAGCGAAATTAATTACCACCCACCCGAGTAGCTCATATAAAATAATGGGAAAAGATGGAAAGGCAGATAGCTTAGTAATTAATGATGTTGATGCTTTCTGGAATGCTTCTAAATATCTTGTTATTGTTGTTAACTAAGGAGATCTATTGTAAGCTTAGCCATTAATCCAACACCTACTTTCAAGGCTTCTTCATCTACCTCAAATTCGGGGTGATGGACACTCTTATCTATTCCTTTAGAGTGATTCCCCACACCTAATCGATAGAAACAGACAGGGACATTTTGTGAAAAATAGGCAAAATCTTCGGCTGTCATTCTGAGATCCAATGCATGAACATTTTCCTTTCCTAAAAAGTCGTTTGCAGATTGAATAGATTGTTCTGTTAGCACTTCATCATTCACTAAGAATGGATATCCTTTTCTAATATCAACAATACATTCCCCTCCGTGTGCTTTTGCAATTTGTTCACACAACTCTTGAATTCGGGCATGAAAAGTAGCCCTCCATTCTTCATTAAAAGTTCTTAATGTTCCTTCTATTTTTACTTCATTCGGAATTACGTTTGTTGCCCCTTCTCCAATAATTTTTCCAAACGAAAGAACTGTTGGCAATGTTGGCGGAGCAATTCTACTTACTAAGGTTTGCAATTCTAAGATAATTGCAGCAGAAATTACAATCGGATCCACATTTCTATGAGGTAAGGCTCCATGTCCTCCTACACCTTTTACTTTTAAGTAAATTTCATCGGCAGATGCCATGTACATTCCTTTCTTGAAACCAACTTGCCCTGCATTAAATTCCGGATATACATGTTGTGCTAAAATACAGTCAGGCTTATGCTTCTCTAATACTCCTTCTTCTATCATTAACGAAGCTCCACCAGGCAACTTTTCCTCTCCAGGTTGGAAAATTAAAACCGCCTTCCCATTCCACTCGCTCTTAGTTTCATTCAATATTTTAGCCACCCCCATTAAACAAGCTGCGTGTACATCATGTCCACAAGCATGCATTTTTCCTTCAAGCTTTGATTTATACGCTACATTGGTCATTTCTACAATTGGTAATGCATCTAAATCTGCTCTCAGTGCTATTGTCTTCCCATCTTTACCAGAATCAATTACCACCGTAAACCCTGTTTCCACCCATCTCTGATCAATTGGAATACCCCATGATTCTAGACGTTCTATAAGATATTTAGAGGTTTCGAATTCCTTGAAAGAAAGCTCAGGATATTGGTGGATGTGTCTTCTTATTTCGATTATCTCCTGATAAAATTTCTCAGTTAGTTCCTTGATTTTTGAATTCATCTAATTTATTTTGAAAAGAACACTAACTTAACTGATACTCCCAGCATAATTATTCCAAATACCTTTTTCATCAGCTCTTCACTAATAAAAGTTAAAGAAAGCTTAGAGCCAAAATACCCTCCAATAATAAAGGCAACGGCAATAATTGCTGCATATTTCACATTCAGCTCTCCTGCTTTGTAATAATTCATAACAGCTAATACTCCAATCGGTGGAAGCATTAAAGCAAGACTTGTTCCTTGCGCAGAATGTTGTGTTAATCCTAACAAATAAACCAATGCCGGCACAATAATTATTCCACCACCTACACCAATCATCCCACTTAATATACCGGCCAAAAGCCCGATACCTAATAAAATCAATAAAGTTGTTACTGTCATCGGCTTCATTTAAATGTCAAGAGTTAAAGAAACTATTGTTTGATGTTTCTTGCTAATTACACCATTTTCGATTCCCCAAGCAAAATCTACTCTCACAAAATAGCCAAATAAGGTAGAGCGAAGTCCGCCCCCTACCCCTCCAACAACAGGATCGTTAATATTTTCGTAAGTCACTCGAATTGGACCACTCTCAAAAACTTCATTGTTTAATGGGTTATCATCTGCGTAAGGTGTACGCCCTACCCAAGCAGTTCCAACATCAGCAAAACCTATCAGCTGAAAATCTCTAAGAAATGGCTTATCTACCGGTCTGTTCATAAAGTAAGTAATAATAGGCCACCTCAACTCGGTATTAATTACAACAAAATTATTCCCATTCCTGATGTTTTGCCTAAAACCTCTCATATTCGCAGCTAAGGCCTGAAATCCATAATTCTGAGTTTGATCAATAGGTGTGTCTCGGTTGAACTTGTCTTGTTTCCACCATTCATCTACTCCTCCTAAATAATAAACCAAAGGGCTTTTACCAAAAGAACTACTTGCTGCTAAACGACCAACTAAGATCATCTCTCGGTGAATTTTTTGGTAATGTCTAAAATCTAACCCAATAACTTGGAGATTAGAGGCACCTCCACCTTCAGAATACAAACGCTCATAGTATTCACCAAAGATTCTAAATCGAGTTCCGCTCAAAATATTAGTTGCTAACTCACGTGTATTATCATAGACATAAGCTGCTTTTAATGAACCGTAGAATTCGTTTGATATACTTGTTTCAAGTGCAGCTACAGTTGAAGAAAGGGGTACAACCCGATCATTTCTTACTGATATAACTGTTCTCAAACTAGTTACTTCACTAAAAGGATACGATAAGCTTAACACTCCTCTTACTGTCTTAATATCATATGGAGCACTAATAACACTTCCTCCTCTAATAAATGGACTCCCCGAAGAAACACGTTCTCGGGTTCTCATAATGGTATACTCCTTATCTAATCGATGTTTCAAGTTCTGATAACTTAAAGAGTACTCTATTAATTCTCCTGCATATCTTAATCCTCCATAAATTTTATGATCTTCCATTAAATCTACGATTCCAATTTTCGTATTTACACCAAATCCTGAGTTTACAAAAGGGCCGCCATTATACAGTTGATACTGCCCATTAATAAAAGTATGGTTCAATTGCAAGACAGAGTTGTCTGTTCTGAAGTTTAATCTATAAAGTCGTTGGGTTGGAAATTCTAAGGCTTCTTTTTCTTCTACCTTTATAGCAGCTACTGCCTTCCCTTTCCTCTTCTCCTTAGCCTTCTTGACTGCGGAAGAAGAATTAAACTCATAGTTTCTAAAATCAAACTCTAAGTCTTCTTCGTCTTGCTCGAAAACAATAAATGATTCCATTATATTTTCTCGTCGAATTGACGTTATTCTCTTGTCTTCTATTCCTTCTTCTTCGAATTTTTTATTGTCAGCAAATTGCTTCTCATAAAAAGCAAATGTTCCTCTTTCGTAACTGCTCTGGTAAATTACTCCATCATCAGTAACTGATTGGCTTAGTACAGGGCTCCTATATTCCGTTAGTTTTTCTGTATTGTAAAAATAACGGTAATGAATAATGGTATCAATTTTACTAATTGCACTATCATATTCTGCATAAAATTGACTGGAAACATCCTTATCGTGAGTCAAATAATTTAATTCGCCATCAATGATTATCGGCGATTTCTCACTTATATGGTCAGTATTCGTAACTGACTGAATAGAGTTTTTTTCTCCTAATGTTAAAACAAACACATCTTTCTCGCGTGCAAATTCATCTTCATTGTGGTCGATATTTAGACTGTCATTTAATCGGTTAGACACGAAATAGACCTTATTCCTCTTTTGATCAATGACCGGCTCAAGATCATCGTAAACATCGTTGGTGAGTTTCTTTTGAGTATTTCCTAAAACATTATAAATATAAATATCTGATTGACCTTCATTCACACCAGAAAATATGAACTGTTTCCCATCTTTCAAGTATTGATATGAAAGGACTTTTTCCATTTTGAAAATTGGTTTTCTCGATAGCTCTTCTGTTTCTAAATCATAAGTATGAAACAACAATGCCCCTTTATCTTCGGTAATAAATGTGAGATACTTCCCTGACGGATGCCATTCAATAATGGGATAAGAATAATCCTGAATACGTTCTAATTTATGTTCGTCTTGAAATATTTTTTTCGTTTTTTTTGTAGCATTATCGTAATAGTACACCTTATACTTACCCATTTGATTCGTGGAATAAGCCAAATAGTCACCCTCCGGACTAACAGTGAAATTTTGATACCTTCTGTTCTTTCGACTCTTAATTGCTAACTTGATTCCAAGGCTATCCGCATCCTTACTTTCTAGAAATTCTGCTTGATAATAAAGAATCCATTCTTTATAGAGTTGAGTAAAGGGAACCCCTATTACATATAAAAACCCGTCATCTATTTCCCTTGCAACTCTTGTCATGTAAAGGATATCTGAAATAACATCACTTCCATAAGTCTTATCAATATATTGCCATAACGCATGACCAGCAACAATCGCTTCTTCTCCGCTCAACGAATTAAAATTGCCAAACTCATCGTTCAAAATCCCATCTTTAATTTTGGCATTTACCAGCGGATCATTGGGGTAAGTTAAATAAGAAATAAGTCCTTTAATATACCATTCCGGTATATCTACCAAAGCAGAGTTCCGTAATACTTCTCTCCAATTTCCGCCAAATACCAACTGATTGATCATTACTTCTAATAAACCCGCATCTATTTGCTTCTCAAATTTTTCATAATCTCCTTCAAAATAAACGAAGAGCTTACTTCCAACTATTTTGGTCACCCCTCCAATGTTTTGATTGGCATTGGTACTCAAGCCAATATTACTTTGACGATAGTGAGATTGTTTATTATAGATCACCAGTTGAACTCTATCTCCCACTTCGTAATCAAAAAACTTTTCTAATTCGGGCATTCTTGAGTTCACGTATTTAGCAGCATGAACAGCTAAATCTTTTCCCCCCGTATAAAAATAGGTCTCAAACTTTTGAAATCGATAGAATTGCCATTGGAAATTATCATACTGAACTCTATTTTTTCCAAAATCAATTTGAGTCCCGTTATAAAACTGTGCTTGCAGTTGTCCAACAAAACAAAGCGAAAAAATCGCAATAAAAACAAAGATGCTATGATTAAGAGTTTTTTTCAATGAAAATAAATAAGGTTTATAAAATTACGCAATTTGAGCATTTGCAGTACCTTCGCTTTTAGAGAAGAAATAAGATGATAAAAATCAAAAAATTTACGTTCAACCCCTTTCAAGAAAACAGTTATTTACTGATTAACGACGAAAAAGAATGCATTGTTGTAGATCCAGGTTGTTTCAATCGAGAAGAAGAAACTGAACTAAGCTCTTATATAGAGACCAACAACTTAAAACCAACCATGCTGATTAATACACATGCTCATATTGATCATGTTTTAGGAAATCACTTCGTTGCGAATAAATACCAACTTGGACTCTCTATTTTTCAATCAGAGCATCCTATGTTAGAAATGGCTATTCGGTCAGCCGAAATGTATAGTATTCCTTACACCCCTTCTCCAGAACCACAGTACTTTCTGAAGGAAGGTGATAATATTGAGTTTGGCGACACTTCATTTGATATCCTTCATGTTCCAGGACACGCTCCAGACCATATTGTCCTCATCAGCGAGGAAGAAAACATCATGATTGGTGGGGATGTTCTTTTCAAGCAAAGTATTGGCAGAACCGATTTACCAGGAGGAAACCACGAAGACCTAATTCACAATATCAAAACTAAAATCTTTCCACTTAAAGAATCCATCGTTATTTATTCGGGCCATGGACCTGAAACAACCGTTGGAGATGAAAAAAACAACAACCCTTTCTTTTAGTTGGGCCCACTATCTTAAAACAGGAGCATTACAATTCACAGGATCTTTTCGAATCAGCATAAACTTTAATCCGATAATTAGCGGATGATAATTTGCTCCAAAAAATGGAAAGGCTGGATCAAACTTACTGCTTGGTAAAACACTTACAATCGGTGTTTCTAATGTTGGAATCATTAATAATTGCTTGTTTAACCTAAACCCATAACCAAACTGAAGGTGAGCCTGTAAATTACTTTTATCCAAAGATGTTTCATGTTGATTTGGATAGTTCTCGCTTCTCTTAAGAGATTGGCCGAAAGAATAGTTGTAATTCACTCCTACTGCGAAGCTTAAAAAAGAATGACTCCGTAGTTGTTTCACTTTTACAGCTCTTAATGTAGCCACTCCCATCCTATTCTTAAATGTATTGTCAGAAGTGATGGTGGCAATACTTTGCTGATTTACTACATAATTCCCTTTATGTTCTGCAGCCCCTTGAAAGAATCGGAACGCTACTCCTCCTTCAACAAAATCTAATAGCCTAGACTTCTTAAAGGTGTGATACCATCCTACTTCTAAACCATAGCCCCATTTTCCTCTTCCTGTTGTTTCATGTCGATAACTTGAATCCACTCCTAAATTTAATACTCCTTCTTTTTTATTTCCAAAAGAGATAGTAGCTTGAGGACTAAAGTAAATTCCTCCATTTTTATATTCTCTAGTAAAAGGGAATACATCTCGTGCCAGCTGAGCTTGAACAAAAGAAGAAAGACAAATTAAAAATGCAAAGACAGCTAATAGATGCTTCATACTAAATCATTTCTAAAATTTCGTCTTCTACTTCCTGACTATCCCAAACGTGTTCAATATTCTCTTTTTCCATGATATAACTCATTATTTTTTCTTGACGCTTTCCATTTGCCAAGGCTTCTGAATATGGAATATGACTAAATGTTACTTGAGAATATAAAGGCATCCATTTTTTAGGATACTTGGTATAGATTTTCTTTTCAATTTTCTTCCTTAACAAGAAGAGTTCATCTCCTACCAAATCGCGCATTTCTACAAAATTCTGTAGGGCTAGGTTAGAAATTGCATCGGTGTCTTTTTTTCTAGTTTTCGAAAACTCATTAAAACTATTCCCCCAATGTGAGTCATTCTTTAGGAAAATATCATTGAATACAGAGCAGTCTTCAAAACCTGAATTCATACCTTGCCCATAAAATGGTACAATAGCATGAGATGAATCTCCCATCATCAAAACCTTATCCTGATAGTTCCATGGAGAACATTTAATCGTTACAAGTGAAGATGTTGGGTTTTCAAAGTATTCTTTTACCAAATTTGGCATCAACTCTAAAGCATCGGGAAATACTTCTGCAAAAAATGTTTCTACCTGTTCCGGAGTCTGTAGCGAGTTAAATGATCTTTCCCCTTCGAAAGGAAAAAATAAAGTACAAGTAAAACTACCGTCTTCATTTGCTAATGCAATCATCATGTACTCTCCTCTGGGCCATATATGAAGTGCATTCTTATCAATCTTAAATCCTCCTCCATCTGCTGCTGGAATGCTTAATTCTTTATAGCCATGATCCAAATACATTTGCTCATAATTGAACCGATCCGTTCGCACCAATCGTTTTCTGATCGCAGAAAAAGCCCCATCCGTTGCAAATATTCGATCCGCAGTTATTTTGTTTTCTGAGCCATCTTCCAAATTTCTAAAAGATAATTCATTCGTTTCTAAATCAACATCTAGACACTGATGACTAAAGAAAAAGGTAACATTATCATATTTATCTGCACAGTTCATTAGTTTCTGATTCAACTCTCCTCTACTTACAGAATAAATTGCTTCATCTTCCTTCCCATATTGCTGAAAAGTAGTATTTCCTTCTTCGTCGTGCATTATTCTGCCTTTCATCGGAATTGCAATTTGCTTGATTTCATCTTGAATATCAGCTTCAGCAATTGCTTTCCATCCTCTATTTGAAAGTGCCAAATTTATTGACCTTCCGGCGATCAATTCTTGCTTTCTCATATCCGGTCGACGCTCATAAACCTCTACCTCAAAGCCTTTCTTAGCCATATAAATAGCTTGCAATGAACCTACCAAGCCAGCACCTACAATAATTACTTTTCCCATATTACTTTAACTCTTCAATTGATTTTTCAATAATGTGTCCGAAATTATATACATCTACAAATGAATTATACATGGGTACAGGTGCTACTCTAATAACATTCGGCTCTCTCCAATCTGCTACAACACCGTTTTCAGCCATTTTGTTGAACAATTCTTTCCCCTTCCCTTCTGTTAGAATAGAAAGTTGGGAGCCTCTCGCTTTAGGAGTGATCACAGTAAAATTAACGGAAGGCAGACGGCTAGAAATATCTTTAAGAATAAACTCTAAAAAAGCAGTCAGTTTTTCCTGCTTCTCAATCAAATTATCAACTCCAGCTTTCAAATGTAAGTCGATCGCTACCTTATGCACTGCCATCGCTAGTACAGGAGCATTGCTCAATTGCCATGCATCAGATCCCTTTGCGGGAATAAAACCCTTTTCCATTTGAAACCTTCCTTCCGAAGGGGTTCCCCACCAACCGGCAAAACGATTTAATTCAGCATTTTCAGAATGTCGTTCATGAACATAGATTCCCGCAACACTGCCTGGACCAGAGTTTAAATATTTATAAGAACACCAAGCAGCAAAATCCACATCCCTATCGTGTAATTTAACAGGTA
>JAESST010000116.1 GCA_016763995.1 Flavobacteriales bacterium
GCCCATTGAAGAAGGGCTTAGCAAGATTTGCTTTTGGCTATGCTGAAAAAAACGACTTTCAAAAAAACTGTAACATCGTTCCATTAGGATTAAACTATGACCGACCTAAAGATTTTAGAAGTAAAATTAATGTGGGAATAGGTCAAGTTCAAAAGCTTTCCGATTTTCAAGAAAACTACGAACTCAATAAAAATACAGCCTACACCATTTTAAATGAAATTCTATACAAGGAATTAAAAGAGCATACTGTTGAGGTGAAAGAAGAAAACTACATGGTCTACAAAGCATTGACTGAACTTGATAATTGTTTCGAACAAAATTCGCTTAACCGTAAAATTTTAATTGCGGAGCATATTGAAAATGTTTCCAAAGAAAATCCTCAAAACTTAGTAGAGCTTAAAGAATATGTGCAAAAAGCATTTAAGATGTTAAAGAGCTTCGATTTAAATTTTAGAAAGCTCAAGGTTAATGAAGGAGTATCAATAAAAGATATTGTCCTATTAATTCTTGCTACTCCACTCGCCATTATTTCTTTCCTGTTGAACTTTCTTCCATTCGTACTAGCAAAGTCGATCACAGATAGTAAAGTAAAGTTAGACGAATTTTATACTTCTGTGCGCTTAGCATCCGGAACTCTTTTATGGATTATTTGGAGTATTAGCTTATCCTTAATAGTATATCGATACACCTCGTGGGCTTTTCTTTTCCCAATCGTTCAGTATTGGACGGCTCGATTTTATTTGAGATATTATGAAAAAGCGAAATATGTAACTGCTAGCTATCGTTTAACGAAACTAAAACATAAAAGCCAAGGTTTTGAGGAATTACAAAACATGATTAAAAAAATCTATCGCTTAAGAAGTACAAGCAAATTAGCTCCTAATAAATAATTACTGCTTTATTCGGTTCATTCCTAGAAATCTCCACTATAATTTTTGGCAAAGCCCCATAAACTATTAAAGCCTGTTCGACAGACAGACTTCATTCAAACTATTGCTTATAAATTCTCAGTAATTTCTTAATTGAGAATAAGGAACTTTTACTAATAACTGAACTCAGGTTAATAAGTTAGAGACTTACTAAAATCGATACTCTGAAACAGTTCACTCAACTTTTGTATTCAAAATCCCAAATGCACAATCAGGTCACGTTGCAGTATGCATTATGCTTCAGCCAGTATAATCCATTTTGTTATTTCAACCCTTACGAAAAAAATCTAATATATAATCTAGGCTAAATCTTATGCAAAAAACACGAACTAAACTCAACTAACTATAATTCAATTTCTTAACAACCATGTGGCATAATTTTTAATTATTTACCTTTGGATTCTACTTAATATTATAGTCATGAAAAAGACATTCCTACTTCTTGCCACACTTTTTATGTATTTTTCGAGCATTACTGCTCAGAATCTAATCTACCCTTTGGGGCAACATCTTGATGTAACTGTTCAAGACACGAGTTTGGAAAGCTATCGGATAGATATTGAAACATCAAGTCCCGAAGCAATTACATATGATTGGTATTTAATTAAGAATACAATTCCTAATACATGGGATTATTCATTATGCGATTGGCAAACTTGCCATATCTCCATTCCAAGAACAGCATCGATGAAGCCTATTACTTTGGGTGAAGCGCAAAATGGAATTAAAGGGTTTTTCAGCTTATCAATTATCCCTGGCGCAAACTATGGGTCTGGAGAATTAATTATCTACGTACACGATTCAGAGGACCTTAACAGAGGAGATACTGTTTCCATGAACATACTCAATCCTAACACTACTGGAATTGAAAAAGTTACAGCAACATCTTTAGTAAGTATTTATCCTAACCCTACTCAAGACAATATCACCTTCAGTAATAAATCGTTTGAAAATTTAAGTATTGAGATTTATAGTACAATTGGCACTCTGGTGATCAAAGATGTATCGCTTGCCAATAAAACAAATACGATCAATTTGAGTAAATTAGAGAGAGGTATTTATTTTGTAAAGCTTCTTGATAAAAATGGGATAATGAAAACAGAAAGACTTATTCTCCAATAAACATCTCTTTGTATATTGCCTTATACAGAGTTTCCTTAGAATTAAAGCGTGAAAAAATATTTTTTAACTTTTTTTTGTTGTATCCTGTTTAATATAGGGTACGGTGCCACTATTAATCAAATTTTACACATAAATAGTGGGTATTATATGGCAGTTGATTCCAGTCAATTTCCCTACTATTCTTTTAATGAATCAGCTAATTTTCAAGCAGAAAACAAGAGAATAATTATCGCTCCCAATGATTCTTTATTCCTTATGATCATCAATACAGATAGTATCACTCATGGCTTTAATATCAAAAACTATGTCGGGGTAAATAGAACTATCCTTGCAGGAGACACGGCTTATGTTAGTTGCAGCTTTTCAGTTAGTGGTATGCACATCTATTACGATAGTTACAATTATCCCAACAACAGGTATATGGGTCTAAGTGGCATGATAGTAGTGGAAAATAGCACTGCATCAAAATTCTTTTGGAATATCAAGGAACATCAAAAACTATGGAACAAATTCATTTCAACTGGAACAGCTGTTACTTGGCAAAACTACTATCCTGATTATTTTACAATAAATGGAAAAAGTAACCCACACATTAATTCAGATACCACTGCTCGTGTTATCGGAAAGTTAGGAGATACAATAAGAATTTATATTGCCAATACAGGCCAATCTGTTCATTCTTTGCATTTTCATGGCTACCATTCTAGTATTATATATTCCAGCAAACATCCTATACATGTTGGAAGATTAAAAGATACTTTCTCGGTATACAGAATGGAAAGTTTAATTCTAGAACTTATTCCAGATCAAAAAGGAGAGTATCCCGTACACGACCATAATTTGGTAGCCGTTAGTGGTGGTCATATCTATCCCAATGGTATGTTCTTAACTATTCTAATTCAATAATATGAGAAAAATTGTTATTTTTTTCTTATTGATTCTTTTGGAATTGCATTCAGTTGCTCAAATCGATCAAAGCATTTTATTGATTGCGAGGAATTCTGGAACGAAACAATTAGCAGATAGCAGTAACATTAGAATATTTGGCTTTGCTAATAGTTTAAGTAGTCAACCCAATGTTCCAGGGCCAACACTTACAATGAATGAGGGTGATTCTATAAAGATTCACCTTTGGAATGTATCGCAAGGAGCTCCACATACAATTCATTTACATGGATTAGATGTAGATCAACAAAATGATGGAGTACCTCACTTGTCTTTTGACGTAGCACATCAAGATCATGGATTTTACTACTTTAAAGCTCCTCATGCAGGCACTTATTTATATCACTGCCATGTTGCTTCTACTGTGCATGTACAAGCAGGAATGTATGGCCTAATAATAGTAAAACCTCCGGATGGTAGTAATACAACTTGGTCTGGGGGATATTCTTTCGATACTGAACTATCTTTATTCATGTCTGAAATAGATACAACTTGGCATACAGATAGTGTTTTGTTACACCCACATGATACTTCAATGACTGTGCACATTGTTAGTATTCCCGATTATAACCCACAATTTTTTTTAGTAAATGGATATTCTGATCAACAAATTATTGAGAATCAAATTGAATTAAACACTGACCAAAATAAGATAAGTTACCTCCGTTTAGCCAACATTGGTTATTATGGGAATCGAGTTATTATACCTAGTCAATTGAACGCAAGAATTGTTTCTTCAGATGGTAGGCCGCTTCCACAATTAGAGTATAGCGATACGATATACGTGTATCCAGGAGAACGATATGGTGTTATTGTTGACCCACAAAGCGACTTTTCAGATTCCATTCGTATCGAATACCTCAACATGAATAATCTACTAGTAAAAGGCGTTGAAAAAGTTGCCGTGAACGTTGGTGTTGTGGGCCTACCCGATTTTGAAAACAAACATATTACTATACAAGTTTTTCCAAACCCATTTAAAGATAGACTCTATATTAAAATGATAATTAATAAGAGTAGTAAGGTGCAAATTAACATCAAGGATGTCAATGGAAAGTTAGTTCAGCAAGTAGCAGAGAAAAAATACACACCCGGAGAGTATAAGCTTAGCATTGAAAATAATGCACTCATCAAAGGAACTTACTTTATTACGGTATTTACTAACAAAAAGGAGCTTATCATAAAAAAGATAATTAAGCAGTAAGAGACTTTAATTTAAAAATGAGAAATTACCTGTTTTCATTTTCAAATTAAAGTTTGGTCATTATCTTCTATTTACACAAACTGTCCAGCAGCCTCCTCATGTCAAAACTGTTTTCACTATCCACTGTAAATGGATATTTCAACACTTCCTGCTTCATTCTATGTCAAAATAATGATACTTACAAGCACACTCTTGGCCTTTTAAATCTATTAACGAACCGATCATTAAAGGGTTTTTCTTTCCTTAAATTTGAAATTCAAAATTCATAAAAACGATGACAGATATTAAAGCAATTATAAGATTCAATCGCCTCATCCCATTTTTTTTGTATTATTCTCTTTTGCATGTGCGACTAAACAAAGTACTTTGGTAAAGAGTAAAGCACAGTTAAACAACGAATATGTGCTTTTGTCCATGAATCTTTTAGAAACGATAATAAAAGGTGGAGACACTAAAAATATACAAGCAAAACTAGAAGTTATTCCAGCAGATACACTTGCTAAATATCTGTTTTCTGACGAACAGAAAAACGCTTTCTGGATTAATATCTACAATTCATTTATTCAAATTAGACTCTCCAAAAATCCTGAGTATTTCGAAAATAGAGCTGCCTTTTTTAGAACTCCTTTAATGATTATTGCTGGAAAATCTTTAAGTTTCGATGACATTGAACATGGAATAATTAGAGGTTCAAAATTCAAATTCTCTTTGGGTTTAATTAAAAACCCATTTGCGAATGAATACGAAAAGAAGCTAAGAACAAGAAAAGAAGATGGTAGAGTTCATTTTGCATTAAATTGTGGAGCTAAAAGCTGCCCGTTAGTAGCAGTATATGATGCTCAAAATTTCAACTCAAAAATAAATGAGGTAGCGAGTAGTTTTTTGAACAAAATGTCTACTTACAATCAAGAAGAGAACAAGGTATCTACCACTCCACTTTTCAGTTGGTTTCGTGGCGATTTTAATGGTAAAAGCGGTATAAGAGATTTATTGAAACAATACGGCATCGTTCCAAAGAATAGCAATCCTAAAATCGAATACACGGGTTATGATTGGACCTTAAGTTTAGCTAACTATTATGAAAAATAATCTTTTATTGACTCTTGTTATGTTTTCTATTTCTTCCCTTTCTGCTCAAGTGGTTAATAGCAAAGCATATCATGTGATGCTTCAGGCTTTACTTTCACATTCTGTAACTGAAGTCTCAGTTACAGAACTAGACAGTTCTTCTAATATTTTATTCGTTGATGCAAGAGAGTTAAAAGAATACAGGGTCAGTCACATTAAGGATGCTGTTTTTGTTGGGTATGATAACTTGGATTTAAGCCCACTCGATACAGTAGATAAAAAAACTAAGATCATAGTTTATTGCTCTGTTGGTTATCGAAGTGAAAAAGTATCAGAGAAACTCCTAAAAAAAGGATTCGAAGATGTATCTAATCTTTATGGAGGAATATTCGAATGGAAGAATCAGGAAAAAACTGTTGTAAATTCCAAAAATGAACCTACTGAAAAGGTCCATGCTTTCAGCAAAATATGGGGAATTTGGCTTAAGAAAGGCAAAAAAGTATACTAGGCTTCCTTTCATCATATTGATTCACCATTCACATGGGTTCCATTTCCATAAAATGGATTTAACCACTACTTTTGGGAACCGTTTAACTGAAAAATTAATTATGAAGAAAATTTCGATTTTGATTGCAGGTTTTTTACTTGCTTTCGCCCCTGTGAAAGCAGATGAAGGTATGTGGCTTCCAATGTTTGTGAAGCGACTGAACTATGTAGACATGCAGAAGCAAGGTTTACAATTAACTCCAGAAGAAATCTACAGTGTAAATAATTCTAGCTTAAAAGATGCTATTGTACGTTTAGGTAGAGGGTTTTGTACCGGAGAGATTATCTCTGACCAAGGGTTGATGCTAACAAATCACCATTGCGGATTTGGTGTAATTCAAGAAAATTCAACTGAAGAACACAATTATTTGGACGATGGATTCTGGGCAATGAAAAAAGGAGATGAATTACCTGCAGGTTTTTCTGTTTCTTTTCTAGTAAGAATGGAAGATGTTTCTTCTACTATCAATGTATTGTTGAACGAAGACATGACTTTGGCAGAAAGGAGAAAAGCCATAAAAACTGCTTCTGATTCTTTACAAAAAGCTGCTGTTGGCGAGTCTGATTATACGGCAAATGTAAAAAGTTTCTACAACGGAAATGAATTTTACCTATTTGTATACGAAACTTTTCAAGATGTTCGTTTAGTAGGTGCCCCTCCTTCTTCTGTTGGAAAATACGGTGGTGACACTGATAACTGGATGTGGCCACGTCACACTGGAGATTTTACTTTGTTTAGAGTTTATGCTGATAAGGATAATAAGCCTGCTGAATACAGTAAAGATAACAAGCCTTACACTCCAAAACATTCGCTACCTATTTCTTTAAAAGGTGTTCAACCAGGAGATTTTTCTATGATTTTTGGATATCCAGGAAGTACAGATCGTTACTTAACTTCTGCTGGTATTAACTACGAATTAGAAGTAAGACAACCTGCTTCTGTTAAGTTGAGAAGACAAGTGCTTGATATGTATCAAGAGGGAATGGATAAAAGTGAAAAAACTAGGATTCAATATGCTTCTAAATTTGCAAGTGTTGCCAACTATTGGAAATACTTCATTGGTCAACAAGCTGGCTTAAAGAGATTAAAAGTATATGATAAGAAAAAAGCACAAGAAGATGCTTTGGCTGCTTGGATTGCGAAAGACGATAAAAGAAAAACATTGTATAAAGGTGTAATTGAAGGATTCGCTACTGGATATGATAATCTTAAAGAATCGAACAGAGTAAGAGTTTACTTGAATGAAGCAATCTTTAGAGTAGAAGCATTAGCCTATTCCTTCCAGTTTTCTGGAATTAAAAAAGCCGCTCTGGCAGAAGATGAAGAGAAATTCAAAAAAGCAACTGAAAAAGCTAAGAGTGGTGTAGAAGATCATTTTAAAGACTATAATATTGATATCGATAGAAAAGTGTTTGCTGCCATGATGAAATCTTACAGTGAAGATATTCCAAAGGAAAATCAGCCTAAAGATTTCAAAAAAATGGTTTCTAAGTATAAAATGAACTTCAAAAAAATGTCAGAAGTGATGTATGCTAAATCAATCTTTGGTAACAAAACGAAAGTAGAAGCTTTCTTAATGAAACCTTCAGCTAAAGTATTAGATAAAGACCCATTATATACTGTAATGGCAACTATATTAAATCACTACAGATCTGAAATTTCTCCTAAAATTAATCAAGAGAATGAAAGCCTTCAACGTTCTGAACGTCTTTTAGTAAAAGGATTACGTGAAATGAATTCTGATAAGGTTTACGCTCCGGATGCTAACTCTACCATGCGTTTTACGTACGGTCAAGTTGGGAATTACGATCCAAGAGATGCTGTAGCTTATAGTCACATTACAACTGCTAAGGGAATTCTTGAAAAAGAAGACCCTAATAACCCAGAGTTTGTTGTTCCTGCTAAGTTGAAGAAACTAATTCAAGACAAAGATTATGGTCAGTACATTGATAAGAAAAGTGGAGAGCTAGTAGTTAACTTTATTGCGAACAATGACATTACAGGAGGTAACTCAGGTAGTCCAATGATTAACGGAAACGGAGAATTGATTGGAACTGCTTTTGATGGTAACTGGGAAGCAATGAGTGGTGATATCGCTTTCGAACCAGAATTACAACGTACGATTGGTGTTGACATTCGTTATACCTTGTTCATTGTCGACAAGTATGCGGGCGCAAAGCACTTAATTGACGAGATGAAGTTGGTGAAGTAACATCAACATAAATACATGTTAAAACCCCAATGTTCAAATAGAACATTGGGGTTTTATGTTTTAGGCTAAATTGAATCAAGTATATTTTCGCTTAGTACCTTTTAAACTTGAGCTCTGTTCTTCTTAAGAATTCAGAACGTAGTTCAGGTTTTTAAATATTATTTGAACTAATTCATCCAATATAAGAGTTACTCCGTATCTATTCTAGAGCCAACTATTCATTCTAAAATAAACTCTCATGATTAAGCACGCCGTTATTCTAATTTACTTACTCTGTTTTCTCTTTGAAATGAATGCGCAAAATAACTTTCAAAATACATTCGACGGAAAGACTTTTGAAATTGATAATTACATTGGGAATAAATTTCTAAATACAAGAGACCTATCGTTTAGCAATCTCCATGTAGAAGAATCTGAAAATGATGATTTAGGTATTAATAAAACGGCCTATAAAATCACTCAGATCCACGATAATTTATATGGTTTTTCTTGTACAATGATGAGTCCTGAATATGGAAAAATGGTCTGGTTCGGAACAAAAAATGGGAATCAAATTTCAGGAGATTGCCTTTTGGCAAAAAATGGAGAGAAGCCCATTCATTATACTTTTATTGGGAAAATGAAATAATATTTACAAAGGGACAATCAACATTTTAAGCATTTAAGAAAGTAGAAAACACTTCCCAAAAACGTTCGTTTGCTTCTTGGGTACCAATTGTCATTCTTGTACAACCAACTGCGCCAAAATTATCACCTGGTCTTACCATTACACCTTCGTCTAGCATTTGTAATGTCAATTCTATTGAATTTATTGGAGATTTAAACATCACAAAGTTTCCTTGCGACGGCCAATATCGTACTCCTGCTTCTTGAAATTTATCGTACAACCATTTTTTCCCTTCCCACACCATTTCTTGAGAAGCCTTCACATGTTCCGTATCTTTTAATGCCTCATAGGCTGCAATAGTTGAAAGTGTACTAATCCTAAAAGGTCTAAAAATTTTATTTAAGTATTCTCCAATCTCCGGAGTCGTCAAGCCATACCCTACTCTCATTCCTGCTAGGCCGTAAATTTTTGAAAAAGTATGTAATCCAATAATGTTTCGCCCTTCTTTTATATAATCTTTAGCATACGGAAAATCATCAGCATCCACAAAATGAAAGTACACCTCATCGTAAACCACAATAACATCTTTAGGCAAAGCATCTAACAAACGTTCGAATTCTGCTTTAGTTGCATAAGTTCCGGTTGGATTATTAGGGTTGGTAACAAATACAATAGCCGTTTTATCAGTAACAGCAGCTAAAACGCCATCCACATCGTAAGAGTAGTCTGGTGTATTTAAAGGAACATCTACCACTACTCCACCTTCTAATTCAATGATATTTTTATAAGGAGAAAACGTAGGCGAACTAATGATGCACTCGCTCCCAACAGAGACCAAGCCTCTGCAAATAATTTCTAACACCTCAACACCGCTATTGGCGGTAATAAATTGCCCTGACTTAAGCTCCTGATTGTAAAAATCTGCTAATACATCTTGAAACTGGTAGTCGTCGTAAAAGTCATATTCATACACCCCTTCAATTGCTTGTTGCAGCGCTTTTACAGCTCTTGGAGAAGCCCCCATCATGTTTTCATTAGAAGAGAGCTTATAAAATTTATCCCAGTTGGTTTTCTTGGGTGTTGGCTTTCTTAACTGAAAACGACTTGCTTTTTGAATATGCTTCTTAAATAATGGGTGCGTTGTACTCATAGAAAATTCTTAGTTTCTTCAAATTTAATTTAAATCGTTCAGATTAAACACAAGATTTAGTTTGATCCATTGTATTTTTAAAAAGAAATACACGACTAACTCATCTTAGTCGTGTAATAGTCCTTTTATCCTGAGTTCGATTCTTTATACTTGCACTCAAAAAACTATATTTATCATTCATTATTTGATTAGCAGAAATAATCATGAATTTAAATAGAAGTATCGCCACCTTAACTGCTCGACTCTTATTGGGCTTTATTTTCCTTATGCAAGGCTTTGGAAAAGTGTTCACTTGGGGAGTTGAAACCTTATATCAAATGCCTTTTTTCAAAGGTTCGTATGAAGACTTGCTTCCTGATTTTATCATTTATCGAACAGCCTACTATACTTCTTATGTTGAATTAATTGGAGGAATTCTGTTAATCATCGGATTCAAAAAAGACTGGGCATTGTATGCTCTTGCATCTGTATTGGTAATGGTCACTTTTGGACACGGACTAATTGAGCCCATTTGGGATCTTTCTCATGTGATGTATCGTGCCATTTTACTAATCACCTTATTGTTATTGCCAAAAGAATGGGATCATTTTTCGCTTGACTCTCTTCTTAAAAGGAAGTAATAATTAGTGACTTAACTTAGAATAAAACCTTTTAGGTGGAACTAAAAACAAGCCAAACCGAATCATTGGGGCTGGATCCAGTCGATTGTCAATAAATGGCTCTTCTTTATTATTCGCTAAACGGTTTTTTGTTTCTAAATCAAAATTGATGTTAACTTGTGCTCCAGCAGAAAAACTCAACCATAGGAAGTCATAAATTTCACGTTCATAAGTTAAGAATGAAAGAAAATGAGATTTCCCTAGAAATAATTTATTACGAGATAATTGACTAGCATCTAACACATAATTTTCTCCCCCAAGTCGATTCGTTAGGTAAAAAATATTCTTATCGTTCAATTGATATCGAAATTCCGTCTTTACAGGTAAAGCCATTTCAAATCCCCATTTCTTATTAAACTGTTTATTGTAATGTAAAATAGGATACAGAGCTAATCTTCCAAAACGATAACTATAACTCAATCCAATTCCCCAAACTTTACTACCATCTACTTTGGTTCCATAAAGCACTGTAAGCGATGAACGGAGATAATCTGTTGCCCTTCCTTTATTGAAACTTCCATTTAAGAAGACTCCTGCTCTTCCATATAAAAAATGGCGGCCTTTGAACTTTCGATCTAAATAGAAAGTTGCACCGACACTTTTAAGGTCTCGATCTTCTAAATATTTGTGTAATTCGTTACTAAGTTTATCCGGATCTGAAAAACTAAATTCTTCTACCCTATAATTTAATCCTATTATGAAGTTGTAGTTCTCTTTTAAGAGAATAGGAATTTTAGCTTTTATCTCTATGCTCTTATTTCGCCTAATTTCACGCTCATCTACCCAATTCGAGTCCTTAAACTGTGTTCTTAAATTGTAATCAATAACACGTTGTTGTATTATAGAAAATCCTTTAGGTCTAATATTATTTTTTATAGTAGATATACAAAAGCCTTTTAGATCGCATACTCCTATTTTCTGCAAAGAGTCTAATGCTCTCTTTTGAGAATAAACACTACTAAACACAATTAAAAATAGAGATGTAGATATAAATTTCATCATTTTAGGTCAGCGAAAGTACCCAAATGAAAAATATACAGTTTTATTGTCCTTCATAGAAACGAAATATTGGATTGTCGCCTAGCATTTATTATTATAAAATTCCAGTCCAATTTACTATCAGATTACATTTTTTAGATCATTAAATCTTAAAGGAATACATATTTATAAATTAGACAATTCGATATCTTGTAAACTTTTTTATTAGTTTAGATTCCAAATTAAATATGAACTAATGGAAGCAACAATAGAGAATTTAGATCGAATTAAATTGAATTTAAATTTCGACGTAGAAAAGATGAAATCTGAAGTAAATCTACTTGATATTAATAAATTCATTTACTATAACGTTGTTAGCCTAAGAGGCCCCGCTCATATGATTGATCCGTCCCTACCGAATCCTCCTCCAGCAGACGATTATGCTGACGGTTCTTGGACAGACTGGAAAAATACAGCAGACCTTGAAGAGTCTCCTTACTTAAAAAGTATCGTTGAGTACTTTCAAACACACACTAAAGTTACCTTGGTGAGGTTGTTGCGTTTGGCAGCTAATGAAATTGTAAAAGAACATACTGATCCAACCCTAGGCATACATATTGAAAAATCTGTGATACGTCTAACAATTCCGATTATTAGTCCTGAAGAGGTTGAATTCTACTTAAATAAAAGTATCGTTCCGATGAAGCCAGGAGAGTGCTGGTATTTAAGATTAACCGACATCCACAGTATTATTAATAAAAGTAATTTCGAAAGAATCAACATGTCAATCGACTTAATACCTAATAACTGGGTGACAAATTTAATTGAAAAGGGAATGAGTTAATCTAGTAACTTCCTAGATTAACTATAATACAAATAGTCCTTCCTAATGTAATCAGAACTTTTTTGAAGTTCTTCAATAAAGCATTATCTAGTATACTAATTTACAATTCAATAAGTCTAAATTAAATAAACTGGCAGCCTACTGAATATCTTCAGTAGGCTGCTTAATTTTAGAACATGAAAGAATTTCAAAATCAAGAAGGCAAGAAGAAATCAAAAATTAGCATGGGTCAAGCGTTTAAAACTATTATTTGGCCCAAAAGAAAACTGGTTTTCATCGGATTAATTCTAATTAGCATTAGCCGATTAGCAAGCTTGGTATTGCCCTTAAAAAGCAAGACTCTTTTAGATGAAGTAGTTCCTAATAAGGATTATGAACAATTAAAAAGCTTACTACTTGTTGTTGGTTTAGCAATTCTTGTGCAAGCCATCACCTCTTTTTTACTCACAAGAATTCTAAGCGTACAGGCCCAATATTTAATCTCAGAATTAAGAGCTAAGGTCCAAAAGAAAGTGCTTTCGCTTCCCATTAGCTTCTTCGACAATACAAAATCTGGCGCCCTTGTTTCAAGAATTATGAGCGATGTAGAAGGAGTGAGAAACCTCATCGGAACGGGTTTAGTTCAATTGGTTGGAGGAACCATTACAGCTATAATTTCATTAATCCTCTTGATTCAAATTAGCCCTTCCATGACAATCTTTGTCTTGGTGCCGGTTGCGGTATTTGGAGTAGTTGCCCTCAAAGCGTTTAAATATATCCGTCCTATTTTTAGAAAACGAGCTGTCATTAATGCTGAAGTAACCGGAAGATTAACAGAAACACTTGCAGGCGTTCGAGTGATTAAAGCATTTAACGCAGAAAATCAAGAAAACAAAAGTTTTGAAGAAGGTGTAGATCGTTTGTTTCAAAATGTGAAAAAGAGCTTAACTGCTACTGCAGTGATGACTAGTTCTTCTGCCTTCTTATTAGGCTTAGCCTCTACCGGTATTATGGGAATTGGAGGTTACAAAATCATGACTGGAGAATTAACGGTAGGGGATTTTCTTTCGTTTACACTTCTCCTCGGGTTTATGATAGCTCCAATTGTTCAAATGAGCAACATTGGAAGTCAGTTAACTGAAGCATTAGCAGGTTTAGACAGAACAGAAGAGCTCATGAACATGACCGCTGAAGAAGATTTAGCGAATAGAACTATTGAATTAGCTAACTTAAAAGGAGACATAGAATTCGACAATGTTTCTTTTGCCTATGAAGAAAATAAAGAAGTACTGCATTCCATTAGCTTTAAAGCTCCATCAGGATCAGTAACTGCTTTGGTTGGGAGTTCAGGTTCTGGAAAGTCAACTATTGCAGGTTTAACAGCTACTTTTTTAAATCCTGAATCGGGTAAAATTACCGTTGATGGACAAGATCTTTCTAACATTAAGTTAAGTAGCTATCGAAGAAATTTGGGAGTTGTATTGCAGGATGAATTTTTATTCGAAGGAACTATACGGGAGAACATCCTTTTCCCAAGACCAAATGCCACCGAAGAACAAATCCAGCAAGCGGTGAACTCTGCTTATGTTAATGAATTTACAGACCGTTTTGAAGATGGGCTGGAAACTTTAATTGGGGAACGTGGTATTAAACTTTCCGGAGGTCAGCGCCAACGAATTGCCATA
>JAESST010000117.1 GCA_016763995.1 Flavobacteriales bacterium
AGCCAGTTTCAGGTATTGCAATGGGATTAATTAGTGGTGAAGATGGCAAATATGCTGTTCTTTCTGATATCTTAGGAGATGAAGATCACCTTGGAGATATGGATTTCAAAGTAACTGGAACAAAAGATGGAATTACTGCTTGTCAGATGGACATCAAAGTAAAAGGACTTTCTTTTGATGTACTAGAAGAAGCATTAAGCCAAGCAAAAGAAGGCAGAATGCACATTTTAGCTGAGATGAATAAAACAATCTCTACTCCTGCTGATACTTATAAGCCAAACGCTCCAAGAATTATTCAATTAACAATTCCAAAAGAAATGATTGGCGCTGTAATTGGACCTGGAGGAAAGATTATTCAAGCAATCCAAGAAGAAACTGGAACTACAATTGTTTTAGAAGAAGTGGATAATATGGGAGTAATTGATATCGTTTCTACGGATCAAGAAGGTTCTGATGCCGCTGTTTCAAGAATTAAGGCAATTACTGCTGTTCCTGAAGTTGGTGAGACATACAACGGTAAAGTAAAATCAATCGTAGCATTTGGTGCATTCATTGAAATTTTACCTGGACAAGATGGTTTATTACACATTTCAGAAATCGCGCATAAGCGAGTTGAAAAAGTAGAAGATGAATTGAGAGAAGGAGATATGATTGATGTACAGCTAGTGGCTATTGATCCTAAAACTAGAAAATTCAAGTTATCAAGAAAAGCTTTATTACCAAAGCCTGAACAACAAAACTAAGCGTTTAACCACGCCACTAGGGAGCCCGAAAGTAAATTTACTTTCGGGCTTTTTTTGTACCTATATGTTACTGTATCATTAAGCTTTCAATTCGCATTCTCATCTAAATTATATGGAGTGGGGTGAAAGTTTATAAAGATTATTTTGTTTAAAATAAAAGCACTTTCGCGTCATTCCCAAGTATTTATTGCCTGCAAAAACTAAAAGGATGTTAAAACAGTAGCTTTTTTGCTTATATTTAACCTGATCTACCTCAAAAAACTAAGCTAACCAAACCCGAATAGGCAATGAGACAACTGAAAATTTCCAAAAGCATCACGAATCGTCAAACCGTTTCTCTTGATCGATATTTACATGAAATTGGAAAAGTTGAACTCATTACCGCGGAAGAAGAAGTTAAATTAGCTATTAGAATTAGAGAAGGAGATCAAAGAGCTTTAGAAAAACTAACAAAAGCCAATTTACGTTTCGTCGTTTCAGTAGCCAAGCAATATCAAAATCAAGGTTTAGGACTTTCTGATTTGATTAATGAAGGAAACTTAGGATTAATTAAAGCTGCTCAAAAATTCGATGAAACAAGAGGTTTTAAATTCATTTCTTATGCCGTATGGTGGATTCGTCAATCGATTATGCAAGCCATTGCAGAGCAATCTAGAATTGTGCGTTTACCCTTGAATAAAATTGGAAACATTAACAAGGTTAGAAAAGTATTTAATGAATTAGAGCAGAAATACGAAAGAGAGCCTCTAGCGCACGAAATTGCAGACTGTGTTGACTTATCTACTAATGACATCAAAATATCTATGAAGAACAACAGGAGGCATGTTTCCATGGATGCCCCTCTAACTTCTGATGATGACAGTGGAAGCATGTACGACCTACTAACCAATTCCTCTACTCCTGATCCTGACAGAGTATTGCTTAACGAATCATTGTGCAACGAAATTGAACAGTCCTTAACTGTTTTACCAAGTAGAGAAGCAGAAGTATTGCGTTTGTTTTTTGGCTTAAATGGAAAGGCTGCTCACTCTTTAGAGGAAATTGGTATGAAATACCAACTGACTAGAGAAAGAGTACGTCAAATCAAAGAAAAAGCAGTTCGACGATTAAAAGTGAATAGTCGTACAAAACTTTTGAAATCTTATTTGGGATAAATTTTCCTTAACCACTTTATCTGCTATTTTTGTAAAAAAAAGATGGCACATAAAATAGCTCCCTCCATTTTAGCAGCAGACTTTTCTAATTTACAATCTGCCTGTGATATCATTGAAAACAGTGCTGCCGATTGGTACCACATAGATGTGATGGATGGAGTATTTGTTCCCAACATTTCTTTTGGAATGCCTGTGATCAAAGCCATTAAGCCACATGCCACAAAAACCTTTGACGTGCATTTAATGATCGTCGACCCGGATCGTTACATCAAAGACTTTAAGGCAGTTGGAGCAGATATTTTAACCGTACATTATGAAGCTTGCAATCACCTTCACAGAACCTTACAAGCAATTAAAGCTGAAGGTATGCAAGCCGGCGTTGCTCTTAATCCTCATACTCCGGTTGCTTTATTAGAAGATGTTATTCAAGACATTGATTTGGTTTGCCTCATGTCAGTGAACCCAGGTTTTGGAGGGCAATCGTTTATTGAACAAACTTACGACAAGGTTCGAAAGTTAAAACAAATGATTACGGATAAAGGAACTTCCACCCTTATCGAAATTGATGGTGGAGTTACTTCTTCCAATGCCAGACAATTACTTGATGCTGGAGCAGACGTTTTAGTAGCTGGAAGTTTTGTTTTTAAATCCGATAACCCGAAAGAGACGTGTAATGAGTTAAGTAGGATTTAATTGATTTTTGTCCTATCTGAAATTTTATTATTCGCTAGTCTTTTAATCTTATTCTCCTCTTATATTCTCAAAACAACAGATACAAGACTTCTTAACTTAAGAGAAGTATTAACTATTTTCTATACAAATGTGCAGCACTAACTTGCTCTTACATTAGGGGAATAGATAGCGGGATATTGAATAGTATTAACCTGAGTCCGGTTCTTATTAAGAATTCAGAACGTAGATAAATAGTGAGATTTCATGGAAATAATAAATAAAACGACCATTAACAGGCGAAAAAAGAAACAGTATGAAGAAGAAGAATCTGAAAAATTAAACGACCAAACAACTAAAATTTAATTTCCAATTCTATACAATACTCCCCACAACTTTTGCGCATGACCCAGCCTTTGAAGAGTTTAAAACTAGAACCCTCTCTAAAATAATTGCTGTTACTATCACCCGATGCATAAACAAGTTAGATTTTAATAGATATATCAACAAACTAAAAACTCAATTCACTAAATGCACAACGAGTTAAAGCTAAGGCTTACTAAAGTAATACAAGAAAGCGTTAAACTTATATATACAGACGCAAATTGTTACTTTTCATATTCTAACTGTAAATTATAAATAACAGATCCCAATTAAAGTTGATCCTCTCGATACACTGATTTCCATAAACTTCTATCACTAGAAATATGCCAATTTTAACAGCTGATTATAGACCAGCAAGGTTCTTCCGGAATGGTCATGTAAACACAATCTTTAGCTCACTATTTAGGAAAATTCCTCAGGTTTCTTTCACGCGCAAAAGAATAGATACCACAGATGATGACTTTCTAGATATCGATTTCATTAAAAGTGATAATAGAAAAGTGGTTGTCCTTTGCCATGGACTGGAGGGAAATAGCTCATCTAAATATATTCAGGGAGCAAGTGGAATCCTGAATGCCAACGGTTATGATATTGCAGCGATGAACTATAGGCATTGCAGCGGTGAAATAAATAGGCAATTAAGAACATACCACAGTGGAATGACAGAGGACTTGCACACAGTTATAAATGATCTGCTGCCAGATTATGACGAAGTATTCCTAGTAGGGTTTAGCCTGGGTGGAAATATTGTATTGAAGTATATTGGGGATGGGATATACCCCCTACATCCAAAATTGAAAGCAACTGTAGCTATTTCTGTACTGGTTGATTTATATGGAGCAGTAATGGAGTTATCAAAATTAAAAAACAGAGTATATACCAAACGATTTTTGAAAAGTTTGTGTAAAAAAATGAGAGCTAAGCAAGAACAATACCCTTCTCATATTGACTTAGCCCTCTTTAAAAAAGTAAAGGACCTAATTGATTTTGACGACTGTTTTACAGCCCCTCTGAATGGCTTTGAAAATGCAAGAGATTATTATGCTAAATGCAGCAGTAAACAGTTTCTTCAAAACATCAAGATTCCTACGCTTATTATAAATGCACTGGATGACCCGTTCATGTCCAAAACATGTTATCCAACTGCCGAAGCTGCAAACAATAATTATTTAAATTTAATGACTCCGAAGTATGGTGGACATGTAGGGTTTTTTAATCTCCAAAAGGAAATCTCCTGGAGCGAAGAGCAAATCCTTACGTTTTTTCACAAATACTGAATGCTGCTTGTTCGTTAAGCAATGAACTTACTACGATACTTGTAATTAAATGGATATTTATTAACCTGAGCTTGGTTCTTCTTAAAAATTCAGAACGCAGATAAATAGTGAGGCAACAGGAGATCATGAATCTGAAAACACCATCAACTTCAAGAAGAATAAAACCAACGAAGCAATTAACCTCCCTTTTGGAGCCATAATTGATGGGGCATCTGTTTACTTTAGAGGCGTTCAACAAGAAAAAATTTGGAATGAACACCACCAGAAGGAAGAATAGGCTTTGATCCTACTACTTCCCCTCTAAATAATCTCTCAGGTATTCGTAATGCGAATTTAGATCTCCATTTTTTGCAATGGACGCACGATCGATAATCTCATCTTTATCTTCTCCAAACAAGACAGGCAAAATGCCTTGGAGCAATTCTCCTCCAAAATCTTCTGACGCATCTTTTGGTAATTCACAAGGCAAATTATCTACTGCCATCACACCAATAGCGCCTTCATCCATAAAATCTACTTCTG
>JAESST010000118.1 GCA_016763995.1 Flavobacteriales bacterium
AAGACTCGCACATATTAAAAGATTCTGTAACGTTAAAAATAGATGCGCAGCAGCGCGTTTCGCAAGTGTGGGTTTATTTTTCAAAGATAGATAATACCGAGTCAGGCAAGCCAGAAAATTACCATAATTTATTAATTGATATTGATATTGTTCGTGAGTCCGACGACTTATATGGTAGTAAGAAAATCAAAAAGATTTATTCGGATTGGATCACCACCGATGCAATGGCAGCGCAATTAGCCGGTCGGATATTGTCGCGGTTTTACGATTCGCCCGCCATTATTAATTATGCTGTGGATGCAAAAGATGCTGATACAGTGCCGGGTGATCTGATTGATATAACTACACGGTTTATTCAAAACGATACCGGTGCGAAACAAGCGACGCGTTTTGAAGTATTGCAAGTAATGGAAAAAAAACAAGGCCATCTTTTTGAGTACCAGGCAATGGTTTCATCATACAACGGTTTGTATGCTTTTATCGGCCCCGACACACTAGGTGATTACAGTTCTGAAAGTGAAGACAATAAACGTGCGTATGCTTTTATTGCGCCAGACACAGGCTATTTCGCAGATGGCAGCGCGGCCTACAAAATAATCTAATCGGTTAAATAATATGTTACCCCAAGTGTTAATCGCTATCGATAAGCGTGTGGTTTTAGCGTGTCCGTTAAAAAAGTTTAAGCCGCGCCGCGCGTACAAAGCGTGTCCTGAGTGCGGACATTTTAAAGGTGTAGCACGAATGAGTTACGAAAGTAATTTACCATGGCATAAAAAATATGTAATTCGTTGCTCTCACATCATCGAGCGTCGAACTCAATTAATTGAAGTGATAGAAGATTAACTATGGCCTGGACAGACTTACCAAACAGCGATCTTGACCCTGAAAGCCCAGTAATAACGTCAGTAATGATGGCGTTGCGTGATAACCCGCCCGCTATTGCCAATGGTGATTCGGGCGCGCCTAAAATTCAAACGGGGGCATTAAATCAAACCAATGGTAGCGAAGCTGTCACGCAAGGAACAATGAGAGCATCTGCCGTTGGTCGTCTTGAGTTAAAAACAGCATCAGTTAGTCTTTCAGGTACGGTAAATCCTAATAGTACCTTAAATATTTCACTAGGGCAGCCTTACCCATTTTTTCCTATGGTGCATTGCACAATTACAAGCACCCCAAAAGTTATAATGGCAACACACTCAACAGATGGGGCATCCCCTGATCTGCCTAGATTTGGTTTGCAAAATACTCAAGGATTAAATTCGGGTGCTTACGACATAGACTTTAGATATATACAGGTGTAATAAAATGAAAATGTATTGCGATTTTATTGTAGATGATTTAACAGGGGAAATATTACATTCAGCATCAAGTGATGCGCCTTTGAGTAAAGAAACAGGCGTTAAAGCTGATGTAGGTTTTTCAAAGAAAACATACACGATGGAAAGTGAAGACGGTAAATTTATTCGCGCCCGAGATGTTATGGAATCAGTCGAATTTAAGGCCGGAAAGCTGGCAGGTAAAGCATCACCTCGAAGGCCGGTTAAAAATCTTAAAGAGATGAGTATTTAAACTAACAAGAGGCTATAAAATGAAACACCTATTACTACTAACCATGTTTTTTTCTTTTAGTGCATTCGCAGAAAACTACACACTAAGCTGGACTGATCCTGTTGAGCGTGAAGACGACTCGGCCTTGGCACGTAGTGAAATATCACATTTTACTGCACGGGATGCAAATACAAATGCGGTTATCATCGATGTTATTGATGCAGCGTTAAACGAGATTGTTCATAACTTTACAAAGGGATCGCATGACATTGTGATGACCGCGACAGATACCGACGGACTTGAATCTGTTTATAGCCCAACCGTTAGTATCTTGTCTTCTTACAATTCGGGGTACGCGAACCCCCCAAAGCCATTGACGTTCCAGATGACGAAAACACCACCGCCTTAGCGGGTGCGTTAGCTGCATTCGCTGCATACATAGCGGCAATGAGAAAACGAATAAGAAACCGATGGCGACAATTTAGAGCGAGGATGAGGCGATGGCGATTAAATTAATATCAGATTCAAGAACGTTAAATTTTAACAAATTGATGATGGCGATTACGGCAATACACAGTAGCTTGCAATTGTTTGCCCCGCTATTAACCACAGATCAGTTTGCGTACTTAACGTTAGCGATTGGATTGGCGTATAAATTCGGTGGTGATTACATGCGAAGCATTACGACTACACCATTAAATAAATAATGCCTCAAAAAATTAAACAAGAAGACATGACGCTTATTCGTGATGCTAAGCCATTAATTGATGGTATGCCTATTTTGATAGTTAGGCACAATGAAGCATTTCCTAGAATGGCAAGGGCAAGTAAAAAAGGCTACGCAGTTTATGGCATTTACGGCATTACAAAAAGTAACGACAATGACAGGTGGCTTGATATATCTGGCCTATTTTCACCTGATTATTTGCCGGAGGTAAGGCCGTGAATAAGTTAAGCAAAGTAAGTGCGTGGTTTAATTTTAATTGGTTCACGGGTAATTTTGGCGAAACTATATCATCCAGGCTTGGCAGAAAGATTGAAGATGACGACTGTACCAAGTGTCGCTGGTTTTGCCGTGTTGTACTACTCCCTTTAGCTTTACTCTTTAACCAAAACTTAAAACATTGCCGTAGTGCTATTCAAGAAGAATTTCGTATTCGACCAGCAAAAGAACAAGAGGATTATGTAGATGAAGTTAACTAAAAACTTTTCTCTTAATGAATTAGTCCATCCAAAATTCTTGGTTATACACGGTGAGCAGTGTGCTGATTTTTTACACTATCGACTAGCGTACACGTTACAAAAAATTAGAGACCAGTTCGGGCGCATAACTGTCAATGGTAAAATGGGTGAGAAAGTATTCACTAACAGCGGTCTACGCCTCCCCCATAGCAGAATAGGTGCAAAGAATTCACGACACAAGCAAGGTGTGGTTGCTGATTGTAAGTTTTACGACGCAACACCTATTAAGGTGCAAAAGTATTTACTAGAGCATCAAGACGATTTCCCGTATATCGTTAGAATGGAAGATGCAAAAATTACGAAAACCTGGCTGCATGTTGAAGTAGGAAAGCGTCCGTTAGGACAAAAAATTAAAGTATTTAAACCTTAAAAGAAATAATTATATGAGCGACGCTACTGACTTGGCAAGATGGCAAGGCGGTATTGAGATAAAAGTAGCGCACAACGAAAATGAGATCAAAACTTTAAAAAATGCTGATGCTGGGATTATTGAAGACATTCACGCGATGCAGATATGGATGCAGAAACAGACGGTATTGGTAGGGATTGGTTCTGCTCTAATCGCGTTAATTGTATCGAAAGTTATCAGTGATCTACCATCAATAGGTATGTGATGGATATTACATATTACATACTTGGCGGCCTACTGACCGTTGTCGTGCTTGCTTATTATTTTGACCCCAAAAGAAAAAGAGCAAAAAATATTAAGAAAAAATGGGTACAAATGGAACAAGATATTAATGCAGACGTAAATAATTTAATTAACAGGATGAAGTGAGTGTTTAAATTTGTACGCTATAAAGATACATGGTGGTTAGCGTTAGTTTTTATCATAAGTTTAGTTGCCGTGCAAACGAATGCTGTTAAGAATTTATATGATTTTGCTGAATTAGTCTCATTATTTTTAACGATACCCACTATATCAATAAGCACTGTTGTTATTTTTTTATTCACACCGGCGGCTATCCTTGCGCTTACTAAAGAAGAAAAAGAGTACAGTGATTGGCTGGCTTTAGGGATATGGGTAGGGTTTATTGGTGGCGCATGGGATAACGCATGGTGGGGTGGCGCATGGACACATTACTATCTTGATAAATCGAGTGAGTGGACAACGTTTTTCTTTGATAACGGTGTTATTAACAATATTCCTGCCAGGCAAGGCGCAGACATATTAGCTGGCTATTGTCATATACGCGGTGTGCATTCAAAGAGCAAAGAGTTTTCAGTAAAAACATGGAAGTTTGGCTGTTACGGCGGCGCAGCTTTTATAAGCTTTTTAATGATAGTGAGGCTTTGAAGTGATTCGTGGACAAATTATTATTATCGCTGTGGTTTTCAGTTTTGTTGCTGGTGTGGGGGTTTGTGCTGCTGTGTATTCTGCCTGGATATGCCCTGATACGAACAAAGCAGTGGTTAAGCAAATTGCAAAAGACAACATAATTGCCGCTGAATTAGTTATCGAGGCAAAAAAACAAAAGGCGAAAGATGCGACATTTAATCAAGCGGTGGATGATCTACTCGATACCACAGGGTGTTCTACTGTGCATGATGACGCTCTCTATAACCTCTTGCTCGACCCACAGTACAACTAGAGGCCAATCACTTACAGAGCCAGTAGAAATTGTGATGCCAACAAAGCCCTATACCCAAAAATCAGCAACAAAAACCATCAAGGCAAATCATTCGGAACTTAAAAAGTGCAACGCTAAGTTGAAAGCGTTAAGGGATGGTTAGTGGTTTTATTTTTTTGGAAAACTATCATATAAGATATTGATTCATATAGAGAGATAACGCCTATATTAAGGATGGGTATAACATTAATATTGCCAATAGAATCAAAATCTTATGGTTGTTAAGGTGTTACACTGGGGGTGTAGTGGTCACAGGTTCAAATCCTGTCGTCCCGACCATTTTTAACTTTTTTGGAATACTTTTGGAAAACTCTTTTCCTAAATCAAACTTTTAAGCCTGCTTCCGCCTGTTTCCAGGTGATGCCATTATCTAAATATATCTGTGTTGTGGCTTTATTACCATGGGCCATTAATGCCTGGACAAATTCGATATTTTCACCTTGCAGTATTAGCATCCTGCCGCCTAAGCTTTTAACTTCGTACCATGTCGCGGTTGATTCTATAACCTCGTCGCGTAGCTCTTTAAATTTACGGGTTAGCATCTCAGGTGTGATCTGAGTCCAATGGTCTTTCATGTCGATGTATTTCCGGCGCACTTTTATAGGTTTTTTGTGTAATAGGTAAGGGCTATGTATATCTGTGTGCATTGAACGTTTAAAAAGCTTTTCTAGTGCGGTGTTAGCGGTTATTTTTAACCCGGTGCCGGTTTTATTTTGTATGAGTGATAATATGCCGTTATCGAAGTCCTCATGCTTTATGTTGATTAAATCTTCTCTGCGTTGGAGGGTGAGTAACGCAGAGTCCATAGCTATTTGAAACCAGTCTGGTGATATGGCGTATATTTTGTTGTATTGATCCATGGTTAATCGATCACGCTGTCTTTTTGGGATTTTCTTTGTCAGGGTACGTGCGGCAAGGTTGTTCTCTACAATGCCTTCTGACAGAGCGTATTTGTATATTTCAATCCACAGTAGCCGGTTGTGTTTGCGGCTATGCGGTGTAAATGGTTCCAGGTGATTTTTAAGGTCTAATACGGTTATTTCTTGTAATCTTTTTCCTAAAAATTCAATTTTTAGTTTGTTTATTTTGGTAATCACGCCTTGTAATGTACGTGGGGCGTATTCTTTTAATGGCAGATAATCGCTGATAAATTTATCGAGTAAGTCGGGTATGTGGTCTTTTTCGTATTTTTTGCTTTCGTTGGGTATTTGTGTGTTTACCTGGTTGGCTAATATTACGGCTTCGGCTTCTGTTTTACCCCGCATCGGGATTTTTTTACCCGTAATGGGATGTAAATAGTAGAGGTATTTTCTATTTTTATCGGCGTAGTACAGGTTTGTGCCTGCTAAATGCTGGTTTTTTCGTGATCTACGGGGTGACATTTGCATGATATTAACCCCTAAGCATTATTTTTTGCAAATCTTCTATTTTTTCATCATCGATAATTACATAATATGTTGGTTTTGTGCCGTTGTATATTTTGATTCCTTTTAATATTCCTTTGTCGATATACGAGCGTAATGTGGCTGGACAGGCATCTATTCTGTCGTTACGCTTCATGTATTTTGACAAGGGTATTTGCATAAGGTTAAATGATCGTGATTAGTGGGCGCACGTTGTTGGCAGTTAGTCGTACTGCATCGTGCCAGCCAATTAGTCCAGGCTGCTGTTTGTTGTTGCGTATCCAGTTAAAGCGGTTTTTCTTATCGGCATTGAATAAAAAAGCATGGTGCATTTTTGCCTCGCCTGATCTGAAATCAAGAAACATGGCAGCAAGCTGTAGCCCTTCGGGAATGGGTGGATAGTCCGGTGGGTCGAGTGCCATTCTTTTTAGTTCTTGCGCCTGGATACCTAGCAACGATATTCGTTTGCGCTGGCCTTTTGTCATTAGCTTAAATGTCGATGCACTAATCATGTGCGTTTTCCCCTAAAACTTTGTGTAGTTTGTATATCGCATTGTTAGTGTTCACTTCGGAGGCTTCAATTTGTGCTGCTTAATCAAAGCATCCTCAATCAAAATAGAGTTAGGTTCTTCTTGTTCAGACATCCAAGTTATTAGCCACTGAGGAAGTCTGTAGCCGACAGCGTTCTTTTTCAGCAGAGGGTCGCGAGGCTTTCGCCCCGCACCTTGTCTTGCTCCACCGGCTTTACTCATGATAATGTTGCGTTTTCGTTAAGAAAATCAAAGTTATTCTCAAATCCATCAATTTCTATCTGTCTTTCTATCTCTGAATCATCATATTTTTCAGCTTTTTTTTGCTCAGATTCGTCATTCCAATAAGTCATTCTGCTATCACATACACCCTCAAAATTTGCTTCATCATCATTACCTGATATTTGGACTATAAATAAATTATTTATAACTATATCTGCTGAATATGATCTAACTTCTTCTGTATCACCATCTTCATTTATTAGAACTTCACGAGTTCTATCACTGAATCTTATATCTGTTACTTTGAATTGATTGCTCATAATATCGTTTCCTCTTTGTTTCGAGTTTCGCCCTTTGCTCAACTCATGAAACAAGTATATACATAATTTATATACATGTCAAGACATTAATCAAGATAAATCACACTAACAAGTAAATTAAGAGCGACCTCGCGGAAAACGCGAGTCGCCTTATTAAGTGTCGTTATACCGCCTAAACAAGGCTGCATTTTTCAGTGACAATTTCATGCCATTCATTTGGTATTATTGTTAAGTCATTTATTACAGCAGATACTTTCTTTGCGCTTATATGAAAATCTTCTGCAATAAGATTTCTGGGCGTTCCTAAACCATAAGAAACAAGAATGTCCACAATATCTACCTTGCTAATTGGAGACTTAAACGGCGGTATAACAAGCCTGTCAACTGGACTATCAGAGTCCGCGTTTTTTTCTATTAATTTGGTCATAAGCCAGTTACCTCAATCGTTAAGCCTCTAATCTGGCTTTCGCTATATCAAAATAGTTTTGTTCCAATTCCATACCTATAAATCTCCTTTTTAAATTAACTGCAGCTACACCAGTCGTACCGCTTCCCATTGCAAAATCAAGCACTGTCTCGCCTTCATTTGAATATGTTTTAATTAAATATTCCATAAGCGGCACTGGCTTCTGCGTTGGGTGAAAACCTCGCTCACTCTTAAACGCCTGTACAGTTTTTGGATACCTGGTCGTATCACCGCCTTTATAATTCCGTTGTTTACTGTCGCCAAAAGTCGGGCTGTGTCCGTAACCTACTGCACTATTAGTGGGTTTATGTCCGGTCGTTTTTTGTGCGTTATAAGTGGGCTTTCCTTTAAAGCAAAAAATACAGATATTTTCGTGTGCTTTCATCGGCATAAACTTAGCTTGTAAAAATCCGGTGTATCTTGATTTGTGCCATATCCACTCATACTTAAAAGCTTTCGTGTTGCTCATTATCAGCGTACTGGTAAACGGCTGCGATGCGGTTAAAACGATAGCGCCATTGGCTTTGACTATTCGTTTCAAATGCTCCCACATCAAAACTAGATCAATCGTGGTATCCCATTTACATGCAGTAACACCGTAAGGCATATCACAGCACACCATATCGATACTGTTATCTGGTATGTCATTCATCAACTGCAAGCAATCGCCTAAGTGCAAAAGAGGCTTAACAAGGCAGTCAACTTGACATTCATTACGCTGCGCTTCATTCATAGCAAGTTACTTTCATCGTTATACCCCTATACAACCAGCAGGAATGTATAGAGGGTTTTGTGTTGCGTTAAACGAGACTAATGCGGCTTTTATATATTTTTCAGCAACCCAATAGCACCCGTCTTCACAATCACAGTAAGTAGCACCGTTTGAGATAGTGCGCCAACCTAGAAATATTCCAGTGGCTTCAAATGGTTTAGATACGTATTCTTTTTTTCTTCCAGTTACACGTCGATAATATTGCTGCGTCACCTTTACCTTTTCACCAAAAGGTATAACAAGGCACTCAACTTGATTCGTCTCTACGCCATTCGTTTCACTCACTGCTTCGTTCCTCTCAAGTTAGCTATGTCGTTA
>JAESST010000119.1 GCA_016763995.1 Flavobacteriales bacterium
GGAGGTAATTGTAGATCGTTTTATTGTTAATGAAGAATTTGAAGATGAAGAAAGCCGAATTGCAGATTCAATAGAAACTACTTTTTACGAAGGAAAGAATTCATGCGTGGTAGCTCACGAAATAGAAGGAAAGCTTACTAGTAAAAGCTTTTCTAATTTATTTGAAGAAGCAGGAAAGGAGTTCGTAGAGCCTTCAGTTCACTTATTTAGTTTTAATAATCCAATAGGAGCTTGCCCTAAATGTGAAGGATTTGGAAAAGTGATTGGAATAGATGAAGACATCGTTATTCCCAATAAATCACTTTCTGTTTATCAAAATGCTATTGCTTGTTGGAAAGGTGAAAAAATGCAGGTTTGGAAAGACGACTTGATTCGAACTGCTGAGAAATTTGACTTTCCTATCCATAAACCGATTTTTGATCTCACTGCTGAACAATATGAAACACTTTGGAGCGGAAATCGATTCTTTAAAGGTTTAGATAGTTTCTTTGCTTATTTGACTAGTAAGAGTTATAAGATTCATTATCGTGTGATGCTAGCTAGATACAGAGGTAGAACGATTTGTTCTGACTGCAAAGGAACTCGATTAAGGAAAGAGAGCAATTACGTGAAAGTAGGAGACAAGTCAATAAACAAATTGGTTAAAATTTCTATGTATGATTTGGGAGACTATTTTAATTCATTGAAACTGGATGAATATGATAGTAAAATCGCCAAAAGGATTTTAATAGAAATAAAAAATAGGATCAAGTATTTGCAGGATGTAGGAGTAGGGTATTTAAACCTAAACCGCCCAGCTAATACTCTTTCAGGAGGAGAATCTCAACGGATTAATTTAGCAACTTCTTTAGGCAGTAGTTTGGTTGGGTCTATGTATATTTTGGATGAACCAAGTATTGGCCTCCATCCAAAAGACACTGAAAGACTGATTGTAATTTTGAAGTCATTAAGAGATTTAGGAAATACTGTGATTGTAGTGGAACACGATGAAGAAATTATCCGAGCAGCAGATGAAATAATTGATTTAGGGCCTGAAGCTGGGAGTAATGGCGGATATCTTGTATTTCAAGGAGATGCAAAGGCATTAACAAAAGCGAATACCTTAACTTCTGATTATTTAAACCACAAAAGAACTGTTTCTGATAAAAAGGAAATTCGAAAATCAAATAATTATATTCATGTTTTCGGGGCTAGAGAAAACAACTTAAAAGGAGTAGATACTAAATTTCCATTGAATGCCATGACAGTGGTATCAGGAGTTAGTGGATCGGGAAAAACTTCTTTGATTAAGAAAATAATTTATCCTTCAATTCAGAAGAAGTTAGGCGGATATGGAGATAAAACAGGTATTTATAAAGAGTTGAATGGAGCTATTGATTTATTGAAAGATGTCCAGTTTATTGATCAGAATCCAATTGGAAAATCTTCACGTTCTAATCCAGTTACCTACATTAAGGCATACGACGAGATTAGAGGCTTATTTTCTTCCTTAGGTTTATCTAAGTCGAGAGGCTATAAACCAGCTCATTTTTCTTTTAATGTAGATGGTGGTCGTTGTGAAGTGTGCCTGGGTGAAGGAGAGATTACAGAAGAAATGCAGTTTATGGCTGATATTCATTTAACCTGTGAAGAGTGCGAAGGTAAGCGCTTTAAGGATGAAATTCTTGAAGTAAAGTTTAAAGGAAAGAATGTAGCAGATGTATTGGACATGACAGTAGATGATGCTGTTGGATTTTTTGCACAGTTTGAAGATGAAAAGAACTCTACCAAAGTGGCTGATAAATTAGCTCCATTATTAGAGGTCGGATTAGGATATGTAAAACTTGGACAAGCTTCAGGAACCTTGAGTGGAGGAGAAGCGCAACGGATTAAATTGGCTAGTTATCTTGGGAAGGGCGGAACGAATAAGCATACGCTTTTCATCTTTGATGAGCCGACAACAGGTTTGCATTTTCATGATATTTCTAAACTGCTTCATTCTTTTGATGCTTTAATAAATAAAGGACACTCACTATTAATCATTGAGCATAACCCCGAAGTAATTAAACATGCAGATTGGGTAATAGATCTTGGACCAGAAGGAGGAGATGATGGAGGAGAGCTGGTTTTTGAAGGTACGGTAGCAGATATGCTTAAGTGTAAAAAATCGCTTACAGCAAAATATCTAATTTAGCTATTAGTGAGATGAGAAAATACTTTCTATTATTTGGGTTTATTATGCCACTTTCTCTTTTAGCACAGTGGACCACCGCTTCAGGAATAACAAGAGGGAGGAATGACGATGTCTTTTTTGTGAATGATTCGATTGGATATGTTGCAGGAGGAGTAAGAAATACAATCAGTAAAACAGTAGACGGTGGAGATAGTTGGACCAATATTTTTACCGTAGGAACTTATTTACGTTCTATTAATTTTTTGGATGCTTCCACAGGTTTTTGTGGTTCGCTTGATACTGCTTTTTATATGACAGTAGATAGCGGTAATACATGGGTTGATATTTCAAGTAATATCTCTCCAGTACCAAAAGGGATTTGTGGCTTGTCTTCTCCCAACGATAGTACAATCTACGGTTGTGGAATTTATAATGAGCCTGCTTTTATTGTGAAATCGACCGACCGAGGAACTACGTGGACTTACATTGATATGAGTTTATATGCAAAGGCATTGGTCGAAGTGCACTTTATAAGCCAAGATACAGGTTTTGTAGCTGGAAGGGCAAATCCTTTTGCAGATGGGGGTGTAATTCTATATACTACTGATGGAGGTATTAGTTGGACTTCAGTTTATAAAACAATGAGGAATCTGGATTATGTTTGGAAGATTCAATCTCCTGATGGGCAAAATTATTTTGCGTCAGTATCGTCTGTGCCAAATTCGGGGAATACTACTTTTCTAAAATCAACCGACAGTGGTTTAAGTTGGGTGCAAGGAATAGTTGATACGGCATGGTATGACATTCAAATGATTGGTTTTATTGATTCATTGAAAGGATGGACAGGAGGAGCAAACCAACTATTCGAAACTTTTGATGGGGGAACAAGTTGGAATAAAACTTTAGCTACTATCCCCGGAGGTACATACTTTAATCGCTTTGTCAAGAAGAATGATTCCTCAGCGGTTATTTCGGGATTGAAAATTTACAAGTATGACGTAAATCAAATCACAACAGGCATTATTGAACCGAAGAGAGAAGAGGATCAAATTCATGCGCTAAAAGTGACCCCTAATCCTACAAGTCAATTGTATTTTGAAGTGCTGATTGGAAATGCAACTCATGCATCTATTCAGTTAATAGATTTACAGGGTAGTGTTTTAGAAACATTCCATCATCGTAAGATTGCAGAGGGGAAACATTCTTTTCAATCGGATAAGAAATATGAAGCTCAAGTAATGTTTATCATCATGAGAACAAATGAGGGGCTGTATACAGAGAAAGTTGTTTTTGAGTAGTAATTATTCTTTTAGCAGTTTAATCGTATTACTTGCACTTCTATTATTTATAGAGTATAAAAGATAAATGCCTTTTGCTAGTTTACTTATATCTAGTTGAAAATACTTTTATTTTTTTGATTTTCTTGATCTTAACTCCTAAAGACTGTAGCTACCCCAATTTATTAGGACAGCTTTTTTCAATTGAGAAATAAGCACTTCTAGAACTGCTCGACTCTTTTGATGCCTTGCTCAAGAAAGGGCATTCTTTGCTGATTATTGAGCATAATTCTGAGCTTATTAAACCTACAGATTGCTTAATTAATTTAGGGCCTGAAAGGGGAGAGAATAGTGGAGAATTAGTATTTGAAGGAACGGTAGCGGAAATGCTAAAGAATAAAAAGTTAGTGGCGGCAAAGTATTTAATGTAATAGGAAAAGAGATGCCGGAGGTAAAAAAGTAAAGACATAGTCGAATTAATCAAAGTTCCCTTCTATGGTGAATTTAAAACCTTGTTCGTCCGATTTATATTCAATCTTTGATTCGAGTTGGCTGCTTAATGTTTCAATAAGAGTTAAACCAAGTGAGACTTTATTCTTATCTAATGCATTCATATTAAATACTCCTTTACCGTTGTCTATATAAGTGAACTTCTCATTTGTATTTGTTTTTTTGTACTTGATTGAAATTTTTAATTTCTGATCAACTTTTGCATGTTTTATTGAATTGGTAAGTAATTCATTAAAAATTAAACCCAATGGGACTGTTTTTTCTATGGAGAGAGAAGGGCGATTTATGGTTACACTAATGCTTATATCGTTTGGAGACGTATTAAGTAATTCAGATGCAAATTCATGTATATATTCTTCGAAGTTGATAGAATCAATGCTTTCAGA
>JAESST010000120.1 GCA_016763995.1 Flavobacteriales bacterium
CCAACCGCTGTTAAATTACTAGCCCCTGAACTTGGATCAAAATCTACCACATTGTTAAAAAGTCCTGTAGTATAAACACTCCCATCAACATCAGTCGTTATAGAATATCCCACATCACTACTTCCTCCCCCTATTTTCTTTCCCCAAAGGAAATTACCGTTTACATCCAACTTTTGGATAAAAACATCATTACCCCCTACCGAAGTTAAGTTAGATACCCCAAGTCCAGGATTAAAATCTAATGTTCCAGAAAACGAACCTGTGGTATAAACATTACCATTAATATCTGTGGTAACGGATTTGGATTCACAATGCCAGTACGTATTACTTCCAATTTGTTTTACCCATAAAAGATTCCCGGCAGTGTCCAATTTTTGGATAAAAACATTATCAGCTGGCCCATACGAAGTCAAGTTACTTACCCCCAGTCCAGGATCAAAATCTACTGTTCCATAAAATCTACCTGTACTATAAACATTTCCAGAAGTATCAATAGTTATTTTTGTTCCGTCTAAATGATAATTACTTTCTCCAACCTTAGTTGCCCATTGGAAATTACCATTGTTCGAATTTAGTTTTAAAATAAAATTTCCATAAAAATGAAACGATGGAGCAACAGATAAATTAACTATACCTCCACCCGGATCGAAATCTACCGTTCCATTAAAAGAACCAGAAACATAAACACTTCCATATTTATTAGTTTTAACAATTTCAGGATATACTTCACCCTGTATCCCCTTTACCCAAATCAAATTACCATTAGTATCTAATTTTTGAATAAACATATTATACAATCCTCCTGTTAAATTGCTTACTCCGGGGCCCGGATCAAAATCCACCGTTCCTATATACTCACCTGTGATATAGACATTCCCAACAACATCAGTAGTAATAGAGGTTCCGTAGCCTCCATCATACATTTGAGTACTCCCTTTCATTTGTTTTACCCAAATTAACTCACCTTTAGCATTGAGCTTTTGAACAAAAATATCCCCTCCTCCACCTGAAGTTAACATTGCTGTACCTGGCCCGGGATTAAAATCTACTGTTCCTATAAAATAGCCAGTAGTGTATGAATTCCCAAAGGCGTCAATAGTAATTGAAAACCCTCTATCATTGCTTGTACTCCCTGTTTGGGTTACCCAATCAAGGTAAGGAGTTTGAGATTTAAGCGATATGCTTAATGCAATGAATGATAAAAGCCAAAGTATTCTTGTTTTCATAATTGTTTTAATTTGTTGGCTTAAGTTAGTTCAGGCTAAATTTGTATTTTAGATAAATTGATCAGTTTATTTTCCTCTTCTATCCATATATCCGAGCCGCAAAAATAAGTATCAATGGCCTTATTAGCTATTCTAAAAATTGAAACTCGTCAAATGAGATAATAACTATTCAACAAAAGTGGAATTAAGAAGTCATTTGAAAATCCAAAGCGCTAGGTTTTTAACCAAAACTCAAATCTTTTTTTGTGCGGACTAGTCCTAAATAACCGTTACAGGTTTTATTTAGATAAAATTAATATTTAAACCACTTCAAGAATGTTCTTGAAGTGGTTTTTTGATTTATAAGTTTTAATTTTGACTTGTTTCTGTTTGTGCATATAATTTGGGGTATTGTAATTACAAGAATAATGAGGTCTCTTATCGTTATAAATATTAATACTCTGACTTATTACCTGTTTCATTACACTAAACTCATCAGTTTTAATAAAAGCCAAAAACTCTTGTTTTAGAATTCCATTTATTCTTTCAGCAATAGCATTTGCATACGGGTCATAGGATTCTGTCATACTACATCTTATCTTATTCTTGGAGAGCTCTTTTTGATAAGCATCACTACAATATTGGAACCCTCTATCTGAATGATGAATTAAAGAAGAACCTTTATATTCTCTCTTGTTGATTCCCATTTGAAGTGCTATCAGAGAACCTTCTGTTGCAAGACTTCTTGATAAATGGTAGCCCACAATTCTCTTCGAATAAGCATCTGTCACTAATGATAGGTACATCGGATTGGTTCGAGTACCTACATAAGTGATATCTGCCACCCAAAGTTGTTCGGGTTTCTCAAGTTTCATTTCTTCTATCAAGTTTTTATGTTTTCTAAATCGATGAAAAGAGTTCGTTGTTTTATGATAACTCTTTAAGGGTTTTATTAATAAATGGTTTGCTTTTAATATTTTAAACAATTTTTCTCTTCCCACGCCAAGCTTGCTCAGTTTGGGTTCCAAGAGAAAATATAATTTACGTGCGCCTAAGCGAGGCATTTGAATCCGTAATTCCCGAACCATTTCTACAACAAGCGAGGCTCTTCCTTTATTTTTTGCTGTGTTTTTAATAGATCGATAATATCGTTGTCGACTATACCCGAACAAACTACAAGCATAGTTTATGCTTTCTTGTTCTTCTTCTCGAAAGGTGTTGATTGTCCGGGTAAAGAGTTTTTTCTGATAGGGATATTATACTCCTTTTCTGCTATATTGATCATCATATCGAAGATAATAGCTTTCTTATCAGAGCGCTCTACCTGTTTCTCTAAAAAGGCCTTTTGCTTTCTTAGCAACTTTACTTCTTGTTCAAGTTCTAGTAATTTTTGGGCTTCGCTCTTGGGCATATTAGATGGGGTTTGATTCTCCCAATCAAAGGTACCATGTTTGCGTAACCACATCACCACTGTGCTCCTAGCCTGGATACCATACTTCCGACAGGCTCCATGGGTAGATAAAGCTCCGCTTTCTATCTCAGAGACAACTTGTAATTTAAAACTTATCGTATAATCTCGCTGAGTTCGTTTAACATATTCTTCTCCTGATTCTTTGCTCATAACGTTTCTTTTGGTGTAACGCTATTTCAGGACTAGACAACAATGAGACAAAAAAAGCCCCTATCTTTCGATAAGGACTTTTGAATTTAATAACCTGAGTTTGGCTCTTCTTAAGAATTCAGAACACAGAAAACCTGAATTTATAACTAATAATTGAATTCAGGTTAATAGCTCTTTGCGTTCTCCACTTTTGTTTTGAGCAACGCATGCTGAATGACTTCCTTCATCTCTTTCACATAAATGAACTGTAAGCCTTTCAAATAACTCTCATCAATTTGAAGAATGTCTTTTTCATTGGACTCAGAAAGAATAATTTCTTTTATCCCTGCTCTTTTTGCTGCCAAAATTTTCTCTTTAATTCCCCCAACAGGTAATACTCTTCCTCTTAAAGTAATCTCACCCGTCATGGCTAAATTCTTCTTCACTTTACGTTGTGTAAAGGCAGAAGTTATGGCGGTTAGCATGGTAATACCAGCTGAAGGCCCATCTTTAGGCGTTGCTCCTTCTGGTACGTGAACGTGAACGTTCCAATTGTCAAAACTTTCTATGTCAATTCCAAACTCATCGGAATGTGCTTTGATATATTCTAGTGCAATCGTTGCCGATTCCTTCATTACATCTCCTAAGTTCCCTGTTAAGGTAAACTTCCCTTTTCCTTTACTTAAACTTACTTCTATGAATAGGATATCTCCTCCTACTGAAGTCCAAGCTAAACCGGTTACTACACCTGCAACATCATTTCCTTGGTATTTATCTTTTGAATGACCAGGGCCTAAAATGTCAAATACTTTATCTAACGAAATTTTTGTTTCACACTCCTCTTCCAATGCAATTGACTTTGCAGCAAAACGTACAACTTTCGCCAAACGTTTTTCTAGGGTTCTAACTCCCGATTCTCTGGTATATTCATCACATACCTTCTCAATTGCCTTATCTGGAATAGAAATGTGTTTTTTATTCAAGCCATTCTCCTTAATTAATTTAGGAATCAAATGGTTCTTGGCAATTTGCACCTTTTCTTCTATGGTATACCCATTGATCTCGATAATTTCCATTCGATCCCTTAATGCAGGCTGAATAGGTCCTAATGAGTTTGCAGTTGCTATGAATAAGATCTTCGATAAATCGTAATCCATTTCAACAAAGTTGTCGTTGAAAGCTTCATTTTGCTCTGGATCTAAAACTTCTAACAAGGCTGAAGACGGATCTCCTTGGTGACTATTCCCAACCTTATCAATTTCATCTAACACAAAAACGGGGTTTGATGTTTTTACTTTTTTCAAGTTCTGTAAAATTCTACCTGGCATAGCACCTATATATGTTTTACGATGTCCTCTAATTTCCGCTTCATCTCTTAAGCCTCCAAGTGACATTCTTACATATTTCCTTCCAATCGCCTCTGCTACTGACTTTCCAAGAGAAGTTTTCCCAACCCCCGGAGGTCCATACAAACATAAGATTGGGGATTTCATATTCCCTTTAAGTTTTAGAACTGCCAGGTGCTCTATGATTCTCTCCTTCACTTCCTTCAATCCAAAGTGGTCTCTATCCAATATTTTCTTTGCCTCTTTCAAGTCAAATTTATCTTTTGAAACTGCGTCCCATGGAAGATCTAATAGGGTCTCCACATAATTCACTTGAACTGAATACTCCGAAGAAGCAGAGTGCATTCTTTGAAGTTTTCCAAGCTCTTTTTCAAAACGAACTTTTACTTCTTTCTTCCACTTCTTCTTTTTCGCACACTTCTCAAATTCTTTAATTTCCAAATCTTGAGGTGAACCTCCTAATTCTTCTTGAATTTGTCTCATTTGCTGATTCAGGAAATACTCTTTCTGCTGCTTGTCAATGTCAGTCTTCACTTTTGACTGAATGTCATTTTTAAGCTCCAACATTGTCAATTCTTTGTTCAAATGACGCAATAGAATCTGGGCTCTTTTTCTGCAACTCGTTTCCGTCAAAATTTCTTGCTTCTTCTCTACCTCAGCCTGCATGTTTGAAGTAATGAAGTTGATTAGAAAAGAACTGCTTTCAATGTTCTTGATGGCAAAAGAGGCTTCTGTCGGAATATTTGGCGACTGATCTATAATCTTCAAAGCCATATCTTTGATTGAGTCAACTAAAGCTTTAAACTTTGCATCTGTTGGCACCTTACTTACTTCATAAGGCTCAATGGATGCCTTAATGTATGGCTCGTAATCCGTTATTTCTTTTAATTTAAATCGTTTCTTTCCTTGAATAATTGCCGTTGTGTTTCCATCAGGCATTCTAAAAATTTTCAGAATACGAGCAATAGTTCCAACCTCAAATAATTGATCTTGATTTGGTTCTTCAACCGTATCGTCTGTCTGAGAGATTACCCCAATGGTCTTATCTCCTTTATTTGCATCTTGTATTAGTTTAATAGACTTGTCACGGCCAACAGTAATTGGAATTACTACACCAGGAAAGAGAACGGTATTTCGAAGAGGAAGAATAGGAAGTGCTATAGGAGTTTCTTCTTTCTCCATTTGCTCTTCATCTTCAGTCGTCATTAAAGGAATAAACTCAGTCTCTTCATCTATGCTTTCGCTAAATTTAAGTTTATCAAAGTTAAATGAACTCATATATTTTGGGTCAAATTGTCAGTTAAAAATAGTCATACCCTCTATTCAGGAATATATTCCCGATAATTCAAGAGCTATGCCAAAAAATGCTTCTGCTTATCTGTCAGCATCTAGAAATTTCGGTAAGAAGCTGTTGCTTCAAAGACATGCTTTAAGATCGATTCTTCTGCTTCATCTAGGTTAATACCTCTCCTTTCCATTACTTTACCTGCAACTTCCATTGCTTTGTCAAATCGGTACATCATCCATTTTTCAGCCCCCCCCCAAGCAAACGAAGGGACAAAGTTTCTCGGAAAACCTCCCCCATAGATATTGGCCGAAACTCCTACTACGCTTGCTGTATTGAACATAGTATTAATACCACTTTTGGAATGATCTCCCATCATCAGACCACAAAACTGAAGTCCTGTTTTCTTAAATCCTCCTTTTTCAAAATTCCAAAGTTTGATTTCAGCATAGTTATTTTTAAGGTTAGAAACATTTGTATCTGCTCCTAAATTACACCATTCTCCTAGTACAGAATTTCCTAAAAACCCGTCGTGCCCTTTATTCGAGAATCCAAAAAGAACTGAATTGTTTACTTCTCCTCCAACTTTTGAATGAGGACCAATAGTTGTTGGCCCATATACTTTTGCGGATAATTTTAAAGTAGCTCCTTCACATAAAGCAAAAGCTCCACGAACAACAGAGCCCTCCATAACTTCTGCATTCTTGCCAATATAGATTGGTCCCGAAGTAGAATTTAAAATCGCAGCTTGAATTTTTGCTCCTTCTTCTATAAAAAGTTGATCGCCGATATGAGTGTTAGTGTTGTCTAAGCTTTGCGATGTTCTACCCTTCGTTAATAAATCGAAATCTTCCTGAATGGCAGCTCCATTCTTTGAAAAAATATCCCATATGTTATCAATACAAAGGTAATTTTCTACAAAATCAACTACTTCAAAATCTTTTGTGTTAAAATCTGACACATTAAGTTTTTTCGAAGACCTGACAGCTAACACTTTAGATGTTAAGCTATCAAACAACATTTGGTTCTCCTGAAGTAGATAAATTTGTTCCACCAACAAGTCGTTCGAAAGAATAGAACCATTTACATAATAGTTATTTGCTGTATAATTCAATGAATATTTAACCGCCAGATAATCTTCTGTTAAAAAGGAAAAATTAGCAGCTGAAATTCTCTTTGCCCACTTTTCCCTTAGTGTAAGAATTCCACAGCGGAATTCAGAAACTGGTCTGGTATAGGTAAATGGGAGTAAATTTTGTCGGTTTGTATCAAAAAGGATAAAATTCATAGCTTATTTCTTGAGCAAAATCGTGAATGATTACATTCGTTTAGTGGGTCTAAAATTAATGATTATACCCAACGATATTCTGAAAATAAAAATGAAGGAGTAATACCTACTCCCCATTTGTTTAGTCAAAAACAAGTCATTTTAGATGACGATTTTAAAACTCTTCAAAAATTATCTTTAAATAAAATTTTCTTGCTTCTTTTTAGATATTAACTTTGTATTATCAAAATAGACCACTCATGTTTCAAAAGGATAAAATAAAATCAATTGTAGCAATCGTTGTATTTGGCGGTATTGCTATTTCTTATTATTTCTTTGGAAAAGAAATCACAAAATATGTTGCCTTGGCGGGATTTTCTATTTGGTTTGGAAGCATGTATTTTTTGAATAAAAAGTAGGTAAATAGCTTATATAAACAAGTATATCTATTCCTCTCAAGTTACTGCTTTAGCCATTTATCCTTTCAAGACCTTCCTTACTTCTTAAACACCCTTATACTAATCTCTTTATTAGTATCTTTGGTTCGCTATTAATTATTATTATGAAAATATTATTATGAAAATATTATTAAGTTTTATCTTCTTTTTGTTCGCTTACCTAAGCACAAATGCTCAAAACAATTTTAGAGATGACTACTCCAGCAATATAGGTTGGACTCAAATTGGAAGCAATGTAGAAATCAGAAATGGAAAGCTTAATTATTTTAACGGTTCAGCAGATAGTCAGCAAAGGAGAGTATATAAAGATTTAGGTTTTACTTTGGATTCAAATTCTTTTTGGAGTGCAGAGTTTGATTTTACTCCGACGCTAGTTGGGAATTGGGGAGGACCATCGACAGGGCATTCATTGTTAGCTTTAACTGCAGGGATTCAAGAACCTTTTAACAATTGCCCGGATATTCCTTGTACCGGGAATCCAATTGGAACTCAAGATGGAATAATTGTAAGTTATACCACTACTAGTCCAATAGATTCAAATAGTCATATTGCTAATACTATCTTTTTCATTATTTCAGCTAAAGACAGTAATTTGGAATACAGATCTGTGAATGCATTATCGGGAACCACCTTAAACACCAACTATTATTTAAGACTAGAGAGGTTTAGTCCAACTTCAGTTCAACTTAGTGTATTTTTAGATTCCAATAAAACAATCCATTTACCAAATTCTCCAATATCACTAAATATCCCTTCTACCATAGGAGGCCTTAATACAGTTCAACACGCTAATTTAGCGAGAGGAGATTCTAGACGTCAACTATCAGGATCAATTGATAATTTAACCATTAGCTCCTCCAACTTCCTCACCTCAATTCCTACAACACAAAGTAGCTCTTTGGGATTAACAATTTATCCGAACCCTGCAAAAGAAACTATTACAATAGAAGGTATAGAAAAAGGAACTGCAATTCAGTTCTTCAACATAGCAGGCCAATTGGTCATGGAAACAATGAATAAGCCCAATATTTCTATATCAAAGCTAAACCCAGGTGTCTATTTTGTTCAAATTGAAAAGAATGGCTCTGTTCAAACTCAGAAGTTTATTGTTGAGTAGTAGTATTCTTTGATAATAACATCATTGGCAACAATGTTAAATCTGTTATCACGGCAAAGAAAAGAGTCATACTCACAAACAGCCCAATGTAAAAAGTGCTTAAGAAGTTTGAGAAAATTAGACTTCCGAAACCGCCTAACAAAATAACATTTCTATATCAAAGCTAAACC
>JAESST010000121.1 GCA_016763995.1 Flavobacteriales bacterium
AATCCAAATCAGTTCATCTTAATAAAAACGTATAAACCTGAGTTCGATTATTAGTTAGAAATTCAGATTTTCAGAAGTGGCAATATACAAGACCGATTTTTAGAGATATAGCAGGCTGTATTTTAAGGATTCAACGCAGTAAATTTTAGAAAGCACTACGATAAACTCGATGTAAAGAAATAAAGCTTTCCCTCTTTCTTAAAAAGCCTTGTACTGAGCCTGTCGAAGGCTTCCTGCAACTTGACGGTACAATTGGGCGGGCTAGATGTTATTATATCTATGCATCGATAACAGGTTCGAATTAAATATCTTACTAAACTTCATTCACAACAAAAAGTTGTTATTGATAACAAATTTCTGTTTGCTTTGATAAGGCACATTAATATTGTAGGACAATTATTAATCAAAATCATATCATCATGTCAAACAAACTCACCGTTATTCCTAAACTGATGCTCGAATTTGGAAGCCCTACTATCATCTTCTTTCTTCAAGCTGTTACAGATGGGGCCTCACTTCAGTCACTTGTTTATCAAGATGTAAGTGCAATTAATGGAGGGTCTATCGACATTGATCAAAATATAGGGCTACAAGTCGCTGGTACAGCCCATGGCATTGGAATTGACGGCTCTTACATTAATCCTCCGGGGCAAGTCATTAATGCCATCTATAATAGTCCTTTTTCTCTTCCTTTAATTAATTTTTATGATACTACTACAGGAACCGTGGAATTTACATATTCAACAGATGGAGTAAAAAATGCTCCATTAAGTTGGAACTTCTACTTTTATTGGAATTGCTTACAGATTACATCCAGATTCGAAGTTAAAGTAAACGATCCGGTTACTTTAACCATGAACACCAAGATGTATGTAGCTGTTTCTTTCAATGGCTTAAAAACAGGTGATACGATCAACGATATTTCTTCGCTTACTCCCTACGAACTGGATTGGAGCAGTATGACTAACCCTACCTTAAGCATTACTAGAAATGGCGATGATGCTTTGGAGTATAAACTTCAGAATGGTAACGCTTAGAAAGAACATGATGAAAAGATCCTTCATCTAAACTTAATGTAACACTAGCAAAACAACATATTTCTTAAAACTGACTTAGACCCTTCAAGAAAATGATTTATTATATATGTTTAGTGAGGGTTTGTTGACCAGTTTAGTGGGAATATGGAATTAAAGTGAAAGGTTTAAGAGAATTGCTTTTAAGCATAAGCGATGAGTCAATGTCAAATTAAAAAAACTTGATCAATGATACCATTTAATAAATGGAAAGGCAATCTTGAATAAGTAGATGATGTCTGTATTATTGGGATTAAAATTGTTTAAAATAAACCTGCTACAATAGACTAAGCATTGCATAAGCCATAGGCAAGGTTTTTCTCAAATAATCACTCCTACTCCACTAATAATAGGAACTTTAATTATCCTCAATAGCTTGTAGAAGATTAAAATAAATGCGGATATTCACAAATAAAGTTGCAGTTTTGATATTCCTACTTACGATTAAGTGATGAAAAAAACTACAGATAACGATTAGACATTAGACTACTTCTTGTCTCTAATTCTAGATTTTAATTGAAAAAACTAGCACATGAAAAAAACAATACTCATTCCTATTTTATTCTTGTTAGCGTTAACGGTGCAATCTCAAAGCAAGATTTACATTAATTACGTAACTCATAATGAAGACAATTACAATCAATACATAAGCAATCAATCATTCTACATAAGTGCAAGAACGATGTTACGCCAATTTGCAATTGATTGTAAAAACAATGGAGCCAAATGGAGCATGGGCAATGATTATAAGTTATTGGATGCTGTTTCTATGCATGATAAGCCTCTAGTTATGTCAAACACCAACGGATTAAATCTTTTAAAATGGATGCAGGATAGCATGGATGTAGAATTAGACCCTCATGCTCATGCTCAAACTGGGAGTCCTTCATTAGCTGATGTAGCCTATAAGCATACTTTATTTAGGAGTAGTGCCAAGCTCTGTGGTGAGTGCTTACCTTATGAACTTACCCGATGGAAATGGGAACTGGTGGTTTGATTATGAAAATCCTGTTCAAAGCAACTTAAATGCAAGTTATTCTTACCATCCTGAAATACTTTGGGGAGCAGCAACTCCAGGACACACGAATGATCCTTATTATTTTGGAATTTGGAAACCTTCTGATACCCTCAATTATTACAGCCATGATTCGACCAATCGCTTAATTAATTACGGAAATGGGTGTAGAATAAAAATTACAGACACAACATCAGTTAGTACTGCTGTTGCTGCTATAGATTCTATTATCAATAGAATTCAGAATGGAGACTATCCTTCTAACGGATATTATCAAATGAGCATTTTCATGTCTGAATATCATTTTTGGGATACACTTCTTACACCGCCCAATACCTATGCATTCAATGGTGATTTTCTTGCAAAAATTAATGCAATTACAGACTCTATCAATGTAAGGGTTAATCAAAACACCATGGAATGGATGAATATTGAGGACATTGTCAGCAATTGGAAAATAAGCTATAGTGCTGCCCCATTTTATGTTTCGTGTGATAAACAACATGTTTTAGCAATTGATGAAAACAAGATCACAGAGAACACATTTGCTGTATATCCAAACCCGGCCATAGATTATGTTACTATTTCACCACAAAAAGCAGTGCACACTTACCAACTCCTGCTCTATGATGTAACTGGAAAGTTCATTTATTCTCGTAATCAAGTGGAAGGAATTTCAACTTTATCAACCAAGGGCTACAAAAAAGGATTGTACCTCATTAAGCTGTTAACAAAAGACGGTGTTTACTCTACGCCAATTATCATAGAATAGATTCAATCAGTATGAAGAAATGACAATGAAATCAACTAGTACTCGTATATTGCTTTTGTGTATCGTTTTAACTACTTCCTAAACTTTATTTACCCTATTTATTAAAAAACATGAATACAAAAATAATACTCATTTCAAGCTGTATCTTTTTAGGTATATCGGGCATACTTCTTACATTTATTCCAGAAGAAATTATTTCTAGCTTTGGCATAACAGCAAACCCTATCTCTACTTTATTTTTCCAATTATTAGGAGCTCTTTATTTAGGATTTGCAATGTTGAATTGGATGGCGAAAGGAGTATTAATTGGAGGCATCTACAACAAACCCATAGCAATTGGAAATTTTATGCACTTTGCAGTAGGAGCGCTTGCTTTGGTTAAAATAGTCACTAAGATGCAATCCCATTTAGAATTCATTCTTCCTCTCACAATTGTCTACTCTATTTTTGCACTATTATTTGCATTTGTTTTTAGAACTAATCCGTCTAAAGTAAAAGAACAAGAATAAAACAAAACCTGTATCAAAACCTCTGTTAGCTTTACATCTGCTCATTCCTAGATTTGCTCACATAGTATTAAAATGTCGTTTATTACAATTGCTTATTATAGCAATAATATTATTCAGGTTCTACAAAATTTAGATTGCCAACGCCCGTTTCTAAATAGGATTTTAAGCTCTTGGTGATAAAAAAATTCCAGCCTTTATTACATATTTCGAAGCAGTTCATCTCTGGAGTGAGACCAACTTGCAACAAGCTAATTTTAACCTTATCCCCTTCTACTTCTTCCATATTCCAATAGAGTAAATCCCCAATCCATTCTGTATTAAATTCAGGATTTCCACCAATACATTCCCAAGTAAGTTTAGAATTTGGAACAAACTCTGTTACACGAAAAGACCAATTTGCATTAGCAAACGAAACGCTAAACTCATCGCCTACTTTAGCTATCGGCTGATCTACCTCTCCCCACCATAAATCTATTTTTTGAGTTAAAGCAGAAAATGAATCTTTAATATTTGCACGAATTATTAATTCTTGATTGTAACTATTTTTTTCTTTTTGATTATCCATCGTTCTATTTTCTTTGGTTATTTTTTGTGATATTCTTCTGAAATAACAATCCAGCCTTTTGTTGTTTTATTGTATAATTTTTGAAACTCACTATAATCTTCAGAATGATAAAATGCTCTAGCATTTTCTGTTGAATCAAACTCAATAACAATTGTAACCTCGTTTGGAACACCCGATACCACTTCGGCTTTTGGTGTGGCTACTAGAAATTTACCCTTGTATTTCTCTAGTATTTCATTGATCACTTTTACAGGAGGGATATAGTTTTCTTTATCAATTACAGAGTAATTCTCTATGATATATCCTTTTTTCATAATTATTAATTTTAAAGTACATTTGACCAGTTGCAAAACACAACTTGTCAAATGTATTGAATTAATTTCATTTTACAACTAGTTTTAATTTAAAACCACTTATGAAGGAAGATAAATCTTTATGTCCCGTAAATCAATACCTTGAAATATTTGGTGATAAATGGACTTTATTAATCATTAGGGACATGATGTTTGTAGGGAAAAGATATTTTAATGAGTTAAGAGAATCAGATGAAAATATTGCTAGTAATATTTTATCTAATAGACTGCTTAAATTAGAAGAGTCAGGCATTATTATTAAAACAAAAGACAGTAGGCATAAACAGAAAAACGTATACAGCTTAACTCAAGCAGGAATAGATTTAATGCCAATAATTATTCAAATGTCGTCATGGAGTCTGAGCTATAGAAAAGTTTCTGAAAAAGATCGAATACATGTTACCGAGCTCCTAAACGGCGGAAAAGAATTGCAAGAGAAAATGAGTGCTTCCTTGCTACAAGAATTCAAGCTTGCTTCAATCGCTTAGTCATTTAAACACAAACTGCTCTTGTAATAACAGACGGGGTTTTAACTACATTTAACTTCATATAAAGTAGAGATATGGCAGACTAGTGCGTTATAAACAGTCAATTATATTTAATTGATAAGAATAATAAAACGAAAATGGAAAAGTTAATTGAAAGCTGATTATGAACACTGAAAACTCCATGCAAATTGAAAGTTCAATTGAGCATAAGACATTGAAAAAGAATGATTATGAAATTCACTATTTCATGTCGGGAAAAAACAATGATAACTTAATCTTGTTTTTACATCCTGCATTTTCTGACCATAGAGCATTTGATCTACAAATTGACTTTTTTTCAAAAAAGTATAGAGTCATTACTGTTGACTTAATTGGACACGGATTATCAAAAGCACATAAATCGAAAGATAAAATAGATGTTTCTCCAATGCATTTAGAAGAAATTATGAGAATAGAAGGATTTGATAAAGCTCATCTAGTTGGAGTTTCAATGGGTTCTTTAATTGCTCAATATTTTGCACTGACGTATCCTAAAAAAACGAAATCGCTAACTGTCTTAGGCGGTTATGACATCAATAAAGAAAACAAAGAAGTTGAGAAAGCTCAAAGGTCTTCCAATTTGGGTTTAATAGTTAGAGCCTTATTTTCAATGAAATCATTTAGAAAGAAGGTCGCTGAAATAACCTGCTTCACAAAAAAAGGGCAAGCCCTATTTTATGAGACATCTAGTCATTATCAAAGAAAATCATTTCTAGTTATGCAAGGTCTTCAGAATGTAATCAAAGACCGAAAAATCAGTAAACATAAATACTCAATTTTACTATTAACCGGTGAATTTGACATTGACTTAGCAAAAAGAATGGCAAAAGAATGGAATTCTGAAATTGACAACAGCAACTACCTTACGATTAAAGATGCAGGACATTGTGCAAATATGGATATGCCAAATGAATTTAATAAAATTGTAGAAGAATTTATAAAAGGAAGCAACAAAAACTAAAGTCAAGCATTCACTCCCCTTTTTCTTCTAACATCAATTTATGCTAAGCAACAACAAATGCATATTTGAAAATAACCCGCTAGGAACTTGATGATTAACTTTAATTTCTCGATATATTTAATTAAGTTAGTAGACTATAGAAGTCTTTCATAATACAGAATAAATAACTTAAAATTTTATATATGGCACAATACAAAACTCCTGGAGTGTATGTCGAAGAAGAAAAATCGTTTGGATCAAACATCGTAGCAAATGAAACTGCAATCCCAGTGTTTATAGGATTTACCGAATTACAAA
>JAESST010000122.1 GCA_016763995.1 Flavobacteriales bacterium
AAAGTTGCTAGAGGTGTTGTATAATATAACTCCGAAAGCTAAAGACGAGTCTACTGCAATGGTGTAGCTTGCATTACAGTTGTTTTGGGCTCCAATTAGGACAACAACACTGTCTGTATATACAGCAGAGCAATTTGAGAGAGAATCGTAATAAACTAAAGTAACAGCGTACGTTCCTGATGCTGCATAAGTATGAATTGGATGGACTAGAGAACTATTAGTTCCATCTCCAAAGTACCAGCTAATGCTAAGTGCTGCTGCATTTAAAGGGTTCGATTGGTTTGTAAAATTAACAACGCCATTACTATTTGCAGAATAAGTAAAATCAGCAGTACAAGTATTTACATAAATCGTGTCATAATAACTGCAAGATGCACCATTAGCGTCTGTTGCAGTGAATGTTACGCCATATGTCCCAGCGGAACTATAAACATGAAATGTGCTAAATGCGTTTGGAGAGGGACTCCCGGGAACTCCAAAATCCCATGCGTAAGTAAAAGGAGCTACACCTGAAGTAACAACTCCTCTGAAATTAACACTGTTGGAAGAACTTGGAACACCATTAGGGTTTACAACATATGTGAAGCTTGCCATACAAGGCGTTGTTTGTCCATTTGAAATAGTTATATTATAACATACAGAATCAGAACAGTTGCTTAAAGAATCGTATATCGTTAAACACGCGAGATAAGTACCTGCACTTGGGTAAGTATAGCTAGGATTTTGAAGCCCTGAAATAGAACCGGTACCAAAATCCCAATAGTAAGAAATTGCTGAACCAGGAGGAGTAAGAGACGTGTCTACAAATTGAACGGTAAGATTAGTTCCAGTTGAGTAATAGTGAAAGTCAGCGGAACACTGAGCATTTGTTTGTACTGCACCCAACATAAGAATGGATACAAGAAGTAAGTATATTTTTTTCATTTTTTAATAATTTTAGATTGTTTGACTATAATACGCCCATCTAAAAGAGATAGTTGGTAAGTAATAGTTTTGCTATTTTAAATAGCTAATAACTAGATAGTTGCGATTTCGGGTATGTTTGTGCTTTTGCTTGGAAGCACAAAGATGGGGAATTTTCCTCTCTTTCTGATGTGGTTATAATTAATTCATCATCAAAGCTATAGGTGTATGCTCAAAGATAAACATAAGAAGAGATAGTATTTTATTATGTATTTAGGACGAATTACATAAGGACGAGACACGGGTAAAATAACAAAAGGCTGGAAGATAAATATCTTCCAGCCTTTTTCAACTATTCTATTCAACTAAAACTACTAATGCTTAATAAATTTTTCAATTTTTTGAGATACACCATTGTCTAACATCATGAAGTATAATCCACTGTTTAAGTTAGAAATTTCAAATTCTTCAATGTTTCCTGTTTTTTGATTTGCTCTCTCAAGAACAACTCTTCCTGCAACATCAACAATTTTAATGTTTAGGGTGTTATCTAGAGCTCTTAAATCAAGAGAAATAGAGTTGGTAGCAGGATTAGGATATAGGTTAATTGCTGAGAACTCTTCCATTTCGTTTATTCCAACAGCAATAGGATTTACAATTCTTATTCCGAATCCTGTTTTTAGATTTCCTAAAGAGTCCATTCCTACTGTGTCGCAGAATGTAGACGTACAGTTAAGAATAGTATCTGTAATTGTTAAACAAACAACATATGATCCAAAACTTAGGTACTGATGAATAGGAGTTCTTCCTGATCCAGTTGTTCCGTCACCAAAATCCCAAGAGTAAGAATGAGAAGCAAAGTTGCTAGAGGTGTTGTATAATATAACTCCGAAAGCTAAAGACGAGTCTACTGCAATGGTGTAGCTTGCATTACAGTTGTTTTGGGCTCCAATTAGAACAACAACATTGTCCGTATATACAGCAGAGCAATTTGTAAGAGAATCGTAATAATTAAAGGTAACTGTGTATGTTCCTGAAGCTGCGTAAGTGTGAGTAGGGTGAATGCTACTGCTATTAGCAGTTCCATCTCCAAAATTCCAGTCAATGTAAAGTGAAGCTGCATTTAAAGGGTTCGATTGGTTTGTAAAATTAACAACACCGTTACTATTTGCAGAATAAGAAAAGTAAGCACTACAAATATTTACATTCACCGTATCATAGCTAGAACAACTTGTTCCATTAACGTCCGTTACTGTTAAAGTCGCTACATAAGATCCTGGCGTACTGTAATTGTATGATGGGTTTGCAGCAGTAGATCCAGATGCAGGTCCGCCTCCAAAATTCCAAGAATAGGTATATGGAGCTGAGCCGCCTGTAACATTAGAATTGAAATTAACTACATTGTTAGAGTTGGCAGAATAGGTAAAGCTAGCCATACAAGGTCGAGGAGGTGCGGCTGTTATAACTATTGTATGACAAATTGAATCGGTGCAGAGTGAATCTGTAATAGTTAAACATACTGTATAAGTTCCTGTAGCAGCGTAATTGTGCACAGGGTTAGATAGATTCGAAACATTTCCGTCACCAAAATCCCAATCATAAGTATGATTACCGCTTGTAGAAAAGGAAGAATCTGCAAAAACTGCTTGTAGGTTGGTACTCCAGCTATAGAAGTCTGATAAACAGTTTTGAGCGTTAACGCTAGCAAATCCTAATGTGAAAAAGGTTGCCGTTAATAAGTATATTTTTTTCATAATTAAATAATTTAAGTTTGTACGACTATAATACGCCCATCTAAAAAAGATAGTTGGTGGGAATGAATAAAAATTTTTAAATGATTGATTTTGTTAAGTTGTACGATCAAATCGTAGTTATTGAGATTAAGCGATCTTAGATAGTAATTATACTAAAATTTGTCATTTACCACTAAACATAGCTCCTAAGAACCTGAGCTCGATTATTAGTTAGAAATTCAGGTTTTCAGAAGCGGCACTATACAAGGCTATATTTTAAAGATTCAACGCAATAGATTGTTATTTCTGTGAAAGTATTCATAGTTTCCTAGCTAAACAGCAATCTTTTTCTTAAAATTCACTTAGAATAGCTCCTGTCTGCCAAGGCTCGCTAGGCAAGGCGCTATTCCTACATTAATTTTAATCAAATCTCACTATTTATCTACGTTCTGAATTCTTAAAAAGAATCGAACTTAGGTTAAGAGCTATAATCGGATGATTCTTTACAGTCTAATTAATATGGCTTTGTATTAAACTAAAATCAAGTGTAAAATTATGAAAAAGGATCCTGAGGGAAATTAATCTAGGGTCACCTAAAGTGGAGGGTCTGTATATCTCTTTTTATGCTGATGCGATTGAAGAGAGTTTTGAATATTTCTCAAGCATTTCAACTGCAGTTTTTTGAATGTTTTTTGCATCATAACCACATTCTTCATACAATTGATCTTGAGATCCATGTTCAATAACGGCATCGGGAATACCTAAACGAATAATCTTTGATGAGTATCCATGATCTGTCATGAATTCTACGACTGCACTGCCCATACCTCCCATTAAACTTCCATCTTCAACAGTAATGACTTTGTCAAACTTGTTAAACACTTCATGCAATAACATTTCATCAATTGGTTTGACAAAACGCATATCATAAACTGCAGCATCTATGTTGTTCTCTTGTTCCAAACTTTCAGCTGCTTTTAACGCATAGTTTCCAATATGACCAATACTTAAAATCGCAACATCAGATCCATTTTTTACCTTTCGCCCTGTGCCAATTTTAATAGTTTTAAAAGGTGTTTTCCAATTTGGCATTACGCCTTGACCTCTAGGATATCTAATCACAAAAGCTCCGTGATCTTTTTCTTGAGCGGTATACATTAGATTCCTTAATTCTTCTTCATTCATGGGTGAAGAAATAATTAGGTTGGGAATACACCTCATGAAAGCAATGTCGTATGCCCCGTGATGTGTTGGTCCATCGGCACCTGCAAAACCTGCTCTATCTAAGCAGAATATGACTGGTAACTTCTGAAGCGCAACATCGTGGATTACTTGATCGTAAGCTCGTTGCATAAAAGAAGAGTAGATATTACAAAAAGGAATAATCCCTGTTGTAGCAAGTCCTGCTGAAAAAGTAACTGCATGTTGTTCTGCAATACCCACGTCAAAAGCTCTATCTGGCATTGCTTTCATCATGATGTTTAATGAACTTCCTGAAGGCATTGCTGGAGTTACGCCTACAATTTTTTCATTCTTTTCTGCTAATTCAACGATGGTATGTCCGAAAACATCTTGATATTTTGGTGGCTGTGGGCTCTTGGGAGTTACTTTAATAATTTCTCCAGTATCTTTATTGAATATGCCTGGAGCGTGCCATTTTGTTTGATCTTTTTCTGCTAATTCATATCCCTTTCCTTTTGTGGTTAGAATATGAAGGATTTTTGGGCCCGGTATTTTCTTTAAATCATTTAGTACTTCTACCAAATGAGTGACATCGTGTCCATCGATTGGGCCAAAATATCTAAAGTTCAATGATTCGAAAAGGTTGCTCTGCTTAAGCAGAGCAGATTTAATTCCGCTTTCTATTTTTTGAACAATAGCTTGAGCATTGGGTCCAAACTTTGAGACTTTACCCAATAAGCCCCATATCTCATCTTTTACTTTATTATAGGTAGGAGAAGTAGTAATGTCAGTTAAATATTCCTTTAACGCGCCAACATTTGGATCAATAGACATACAATTGTCATTCAAAACAACAATCATGTTAGAATCTTCTACACCTCCATGGTTTAGTCCTTCAAAGGCCAAGCCTGCAGTCATGGCGCCATCACCAATTACGGCAATGTGTTGTTTTTCATTTCTACCTTGTAATCTTGAACCAACTGACATTCCTAGAGCACCTGAAATAGAGGTAGAACTATGTCCTACACCAAAAGTATCGTACTCGCTTTCGCTTCTCTTTGGAAAACCACTGATTCCTTTATATTTTCTATTGGTATGAAAGATTTCTCTTCTACCTGTCAAAATTTTATGTCCGTAAGCTTGATGTCCAACATCCCAAACGATTTGATCTTCTGGAGTATTGAATACATAATGCAAGGCTACTGTTAATTCAACAACTCCTAAACTTGCACCAAAGTGTCCTCCTTTTACAGAAACAATGTCAATGATAAAATCTCTTAACTCTTTTGAGAGTTGAGGTAAATCGGTAGTTTCTAGCTTTTCTCTTAAATCCTTAGGGAATTCAATTTGAGAGAGTAGTTTTCCAGCTTTAAAATCCATAAATATTGGTGCTTGGCAGTTCGAACAAATATAGGTTAATTTAGTTTTTTAAGATAAATCTTTTCTCCAACGAGAATTTCTTAAACGAAGTATATTCATTCTTATAATTTCAGTTTATTAAGAATACTGAAGTAATCTTAATAAGCTCGTTCGTCTCTTCCTTCAAAATAATAAATAAAACTTTTGTTCACTACTTTCATTCCTCCGGGTGTAGGGTAATCTCCTGTAAAATACCAATCTCCTGTATGCTTAGGAATTGCTTTATGTAAGCCCTCAATGGTTTGGTAAATGATTTGTACTTCTGCGTTGATACCTTTAGGAGTTAAAAGTTCTGAAATTTTTGCCGAAATCTCTTCCGCCGTAAAAGGTTCGTAAATTTCTTTTACATAATTGCGAATTTGATTTTTAGGTAAACCTTCCTGAGCCTTACATCGCTTGTAAACCTCTTTGATCAATTTCTCTTTTCCCGTATCTTTCAATAGTTCAATAGCAGCTGTAAAGGCAATAAAGTCACCTAATTTTGCCATATCTATACCGTAACAATCCGGATATCTTATTTGTGGAGCAGAAGAGGCAATGATAATCTTTTTAGGACCTAGGCGATCTAGAATTCTTAAAATACTTTTCTTTAAGGTTGTTCCTCGAACAATAGAGTCGTCAATAACGACAAGATTATCTACTCCTCTGTTAATAGTGCCGTAGGTAATATCATAAATATGAGTAACTAAGTCATCCCTTGCATCATCTTGGGTAATAAAGGTTCTCAGTTTAGCATCTTTAATGGCAATTTTTTCAACTCTTGCTCGGATATCTAAAATCTCATCTAGTTTTTCTGGAGTATTTTCGGTTAAGGCTAAAATCTTCTTCTTTTTAACAACATTCAAGTAGCTTTCAATTCCATTCACCATTCCATAAAAAGAAGTCTCTGCAGTATTAGGAATGAAAGAAAAAACAGAATTCTTTACGTCATTGTCAATTCCTTTCAGAATTTCTGGAACAATAGAACGCCCTAATTCTTTTCGCTCTTCATAAATGTCTTGATCGCTTCCTCTTGAGAAGTAGATGCGTTCAAAAGAACAGGCCTTCTTTTCTAATGGAGCTTTGATTTGTTTAAACTTAACTGTTCCATCTTTTGAAACAATGATTGCCTTTCCTGGATCTAATTCATGAATTTTTTCGGCAGGTACATTAAAGGCTGTTTGAATGGCAGGTCTTTCTGAAGTAACTACCACGACTTCTTCATCTTCAAAATAGAATGCAGGTCTAATTCCTGAAGGATCTCTTAAAACAAAGGCATCCCCATGTCCAATCATACCAGCCATGGTATATCCGCCATCCCAATCTGCTGCTGCATTCTTTAGGATTTTGTGAACCTTTAAATTTTTAGCAATGAGCCCTGAAATTTCACTCTTTGCATATCCTAGTTGTTTGTATTTTTTGTATAGTTTCTGGTTTTCTACGTCTAAGAAGTGACCTATTTTTTCTAATACTGTTACCGTATCTGATTTTTCTTTAGGGTGTTGGCCTAGATCTACTAAAAGGTCAAATAATTCATCAACATTAGTGAGGTTGAAGTTTCCTGCAACCACTAAGTTCCGAGTCATCCAATTGTTTTGTCGTAAGAACGGGTGGCAATTTTCTATGCTATTTCTTCCAAAAGTACCGTACCTTAAATGTCCTAATAGTACTTCTCCTGTAAATCCTACATTTTTCTTTAAGTAGTCTACATCTTTTAGCAGTTCAGGATTCTTTTCTTGAACTTCTTGTAGTTTTCTGTTAATTTTCCCGAAAATTTCTTTAATGGGTTGATTACTGTTAGAGCGAATTCTGCTGATGTATCTCTCTCCTGGACCCATGTCCAACTTAATGTTGGCTACTCCTGCTCCGTCTTGCCCCCTGTTGTGTTGTTTTTCCATCAAAAGGTAGAGCATATTTAGCCCGTAAGCTGCAGTGCCGTATTTTTCGATGTAATATTCTAAGGGTTTTTTTAAGCGAATTAATGCAATTCCGCATTCATGTTTTATTTGATCGCTCATGGGGTTATAGAGGATAAAAAGGTGACATTATTATTGAACTGCAAAAGTAAATATACTTTTTAAGCTTTAGGAGTATAAAAGTAGATTAGAGCTGACAAGTTGAAAAAAAAGAAGGGCTTGAGAAGTTAAGAAAATGGGAATTCAGAACAAGAGTGAAACGCTTTATAGATTGCTTCGTTCCTCTTCGACCTTTTCTCCGTAGGGTCGAACTGATGTCTCAGGGTGACACTTGTAAAGATTCAATCAGAAATTTTTCAGGAACACTTTTTGAATTTAATAACAGAACCAATTCTTTTATCAGAAAACTAGATTTTCTAAATCCGGAGACAGCTGCTTCTCCAATAGGTTTTCTACTAAAAGCAAATGCTGTAAATGCGAGTTATCAATGGTTAGATTGTAATCGGAATTATGCTAAAATTGTAAATGAAACTAATCGCCTATTTATTCCTTCTGATACTGGAGACTTTGCAGTAGAAATCACACAAAATGGCTGTGTTGATACTTCTGCTTGTTTTCCTTTTGTGATTACAAGTATTCAAGAGCGTTCCATTTTTCGCAATGTTGTTATTTTTCCTAACCCAAGCAAAGGAGATTTAACTCTTCGCTTGGAAGGCTTAAGTCAGGTAGTTATTCGAGTGTATAGCCTAGAAGGGAAATTAGTTCAAGAAGAGCAGGGAGTAAATAGCGATTTACATCGTTTAAAGCTGAATGTACTTTCTGGTATCTATATTCTTGAGCTAAGGTCAAAAGGAGAAAAATCTCATTATAAAATAATGAAGAGGTAGATTAGGCCTCGTTATACGAACTCAAATCTATTTATACTTACTGCAAGTATGGATACAATCGTAAAACAGGATAAGCTTACTCTTAAATAATTTAAAATAGGAACGCTTCCCAGAAGTGCTCCAGTTGGGACCAATCCGATGTACTTATCATTTCATTAGTGACAGATGCTTATTCGAAGAGAATTGTGGGCTACCATTTATTAAGAAGTTTTGCAACAGAAGGTTCTCTGATAGCACTTCAAATGGGAATCAACAAGAGAGAATATAAAGGTTCTTCTTTAATTCATCATTCAGATAGATGGTTCCAATATTGTAGTGATGCTTATCAAAAAGAGCTCTCCAAGAATAAGATAAGATGTAGTATGACAGAATCCTATGACCCGTATGCAAATGCTATTGCTGAAAGAAT
>JAESST010000123.1 GCA_016763995.1 Flavobacteriales bacterium
AAAAAGGAATTATTGAATTACACGAAAGCATTGAAGGGGAAGATGCTGACTTCGAAGTAATAGTGTTAGAAAGCAACGTAGCGGTGAATAGGCCCTTAGGACAACTCTTTACCATAAAAACGGCATTTGAAGCGTTAAAGGAGGAGCTGAATCAATTATCTGAACCTGAAAATATTCTCTTATTAAGAGCATTAGAAAATTGCTTAAAGCGTAATATTTCATACGATGAAGAAACCAATGAATTCATTATACAACAGGAGTTAGAGAAGGTTTCACCTACTTTAGGAATGGTTCAGAAAGGGGAGCGAGTAGTCGCAAAAGGAGAGTTGCTAAACGATGAAAGATACAAAAGTGTAGAATCGCTTAAAAAAGAATTCGAATCGCAATTGGGTGAAAGTTCTAGTTTTAGCATGATTTTACTAGGTCAAGTAATACTGGTTGCCTTATTGATTGCCTCTCTAGCACTATTTCTAGTCTTGTTCCGAGAAGAAATCATCAACAATGATGCTAAAATTATCTTTCTACTCTTTTTGATTGTATTATTTGTATTTGGTTCAAAGATGTTCTTACAGATAGAGAATCTTAATTTTTACCTGCTACCGTTTTGTGTATTGCCCTTGGTAGTACGCACCTTTTTCGATATTCGGGTGGCTCTGTTTACTTTTTTAGTAACCATTTTAACAATTGGGTTTATTGCTCCAAATCCATATGAGTTTATTATTATTCAGATGATTACAGGGATGTTGACTTTGTTAGGGATTGTGAACCTGAGGAACCGCTCTCAACTGTTCTTTTCTTCCTTAGTGGTGTTTACGGTGTATAGTCTAGTCTACCTCAGTATTGGATTAATTCAAGAAGGAAGTTTTGAAGCGACGAATTGGAAGTTTTTAGGCTGGTTTTTTGGAAGTGCTATGCTGACTTTATTTGCCTATCCACTAATTTACATTTTCGAGAAGATATTTGGCTTTGTTTCTGATGTGACACTCATGGAGTTAGCGGATACGAATAACAAACTATTGCGAAAGCTGAACATGAAAGCGCCAGGGACTTTTCAGCATTCTTTACAAGTATCGAATTTAGCAGAAGAAGCAATACGGGCAATAGGAGGGAACACATTATTAATGCGAACCGGGGCTTTATATCATGACATTGGTAAAATGAACATGCCTAACTACTTTATTGAGAACCAGAATTCAGATTATAACCCACATGAAGAACTCGCACCTGAAGAGAGTGTAAGTATTATTATTGAACATGTAATAAAAGGAATTGAGATTGCTAGAAGGAATAAATTGCCCGATATTATTATTGATTTTATTCGAACGCACCACGGAACTACCACTACACGTTTTTTTTACATGCAATACTTAGCAGAAAACCCTGATGAGAAGGACAGTGCTAAGAAGTTTAGATATCCCGGACCATTACCTTATTCTAAAGAAACTGCGGTGCTGATGATGGCTGATTCTGTAGAAGCAGCAAGTAGAAGTTTAAAGCGATACGATGGGGAGTTGATTGAAAAATTGGTTAATTCTATCATTGACTCTCAAGTGAAAGAAAATCAGTTTGCCAATGCCGATATTACTTTTAGAGACATTACAGACATTAAAAAGATGTTCAAGAAAAAACTCATGAGCATTTATCACGTTCGCGTAGAATACCCTGATTAATTCTTGGTAAAAGCATCGCTCAATTTGTTACAGGCTAATACCGTAAAGAAGATTAACAGACCCGGAAAAATTGCTAGCCACCATGCCGAATAATCCTTTCTAGCTGAAGCTAAAATCTCGCCCCAGCTTGCTTCAGCAGACCCTATTCCAATTCCTAGGAAAGATAAGGTAGATTCCATAAGAATAGCAGCTGCCAATCCAAAAGACAAAGAAATTAGCACAGGACCAAGAGCATTGGGTAAAATGTGCTTTACTATGATTTGTGAGTCGCTTAAACCTAGAGCTCTGCTGTTTTCTACAAAATCTAGATTCTTAACTTTTAAAACCTCTGCGCGAGTATATTTGGCGATAGAAGGCCAAGCAACAAAAGCAATAATCAGAATAACACTAGTACTCGAAGGTGTTAAGAGTGCCGATAGAGCGACTAATAAAAATAGTAAAGGAATAGATTCTAGAACCTCGATTAATCTTCCGATGATAAGATCTAAAGGAATGGTAACGACTGCTTGCTTGGGAATTTTACGTTTAATAAGAAAATTGAGCCCGACTAACAATAGGCCAAATAAGAAGAGAGAAAGGAAAAATATTAACAATTTGTTCATGATCGAAACTGATGCAATATCCCATGGAACAATCACTACAGAAGCACTAATGACAATCAAAAGATAGAAGAGTAAGATAAAAATAGATGATCGTTGAAGTTGAATAATAGAATCCCCAAAATAGGCCGCTGTGGCACCGAGGATCACTCCAATAAAGCCCGCCAATAACATAGCCCCAAAGCCAATAATAAAAGCGCTTCTGCTCCCATAAATTAATTGTGCCAATACATCTCTCCCTAAAGCATCAGTACCTAACCAATGCCTGAAGTAAATAGATTTAACTTGCTGATTTTTAAATGGGTTTGCTGTAGTATTTTCATAATCTAATGAACTAGCAGAGTAGGGGATTAATGCTGTTCTCGTTTCTAAATCATTGGCAATAAATGGAGCCATTAAGGCAATTGATGCCCATAGAATAAAGAAATAGAGACTCCAAGCCTTCTTTAGTCGCTTCATGAGGCTTTTGTATTAGATTCATGAAGTTGTACTCTAGGGTCTAGCTTATAATATAGAAGGTCAGTTAAGAGAATTCCAAACATTCCTAAAAAGGAAGAGAGCATTAAAACAGCGTAAACCATTCCAAAATCTCGACTCATAAAAGCATCAACGCTCAGTTTACCCATACCGGGAATAGAAAAAATGTATTCTACGATGAACGAACCTGAAATAAGGGCAGGTAACAGGTTTCCAAGTATAGTAATTAATGGGAAAGACACATTTTTAAAGAGTTGTCGCCACTTTATATTATGAGTAGAAAGCCCTTTTGCTTTCGCCGTTAAAATATAATCTTGCGTTAATTGCTGTTGTATGGAAGACTTTAACTGTTGATAAATGAACGCAATTGATCCATAGCTAAGTGTTATGATGGGTAAAACAATATGCGAGCTTCTGACCGAAAGAATTTCTCTCCAATTACTTGAATCATTAAAGTAACCCAATCCATAAGCTGGGAACCAACTAAGATAATCTCCTGATGCAAAAAAATAATGAGCAGAGTAGCCACCCAAAAGTTAGGCATCGCATAAAAAGCGAAAAACAGTTTGTCTAAAAAAATATTGAGAGTAGACTTCGGATGAAATGCTACATAAAAAGCCAGTGGAATAGCAATTAGTAAGGTTAAAACGATAGAAATACTACTTAATAGAATGGTCCATTTAATAGCATGATATAACTTCTCATTAACAGATTTTCCATCTAGAAAAGAACGACCAAAATCGCCTATTAGTAAAGAGGTAATCCATTCATGGTATTGATTTCCCGGGCCTTTCCATGAAATACTAATTAAGTAGTTGTTCCTTATTGTTTTCTCTGCTCGTAACTCTTGTAATCTTTTATTGAGCTGCTCGACATTTTTACTTTTTAAAAAAATAAATTTCTGCTGAAAGTCGTTCCTAAAGAATTCGATAATAAGCTTTTGTTCTATAGGATCAACTTTTATAAGTAGTTGTTTTGCTTCATTCCAAAAATGGTTGACTTTCTCCCAATTTCCAATAGAGTAGGATAAAGAGGCAAGATTTTGTTGAATTCTTTCGTCGGGAATCCTATTCAGAGTGTCGCTAGAAGATTTTCTATAAATTGACCAGTAGAATTTAGGCTGATTGAACCCTAAGTTATTTCGTTCCCGTTGGATTATTTTCCATTCTTGGAGAAGGTCAATATTCTTGGACTTTGTAGTTCTTTCAATTTTATTTTGAATTAAACTTGCTTCAGATTGTTTGCTTAAGAAGAAGATGATTAGAGACACCACAAAGATGGTGGGAATAAACAATAAGACTCTTTTAAGGAAATACCGTAGCATTTTAATAGATTTCTGGTGCCCAAAAATTTGGACGTATACTATAAATAGGAACGTTTTGAAGTCGGTTGGAATAAGCCATTCTCGTATTTGTTGTTACTAAGAAAACATAAGGAGTTTCTTCAGCAATCAGTACTTGCGCCTCTTTTATCAATTCAATCCGCTTTACTTCATTTAATTCTATATTAATAGAATCAATAAGAGTATCTAAATGTGGGTTTTGATAATTCGCATAATTACGTCCACCATTAGCAAATTTAGAGTGAAAGGTACTTGAGAAATCTGGAGGAAGAGGTACGCTGATAGAACCATTCATAAAAATTTGAATTTCATTGTTTCTTAATGCTTTTAAATAAGAAGTCCATTCTAAGGATTTTACCTCTAGTATCACTCCAAGCTTTTTGAGTTCATTTTGAAGCAACAAACCAATTGATTTTCGATCTTCATTTCCACTGTTGTAATAATAAGATAGTTGTAATGCTGTGTTTTGCTTATCTAAAATATTATCTCCATCGGTGTCTTTCCAACCACTTTCCGTCAGAATTTTTTTTGCCATTTCTAGGTTGTAACCTTCAAAGTGAATAGATGTATTTCGCAAGGATTTCATACTCAAGGCAAGAGGAAGACGATTGATAATGGCTTCATTTTTAAAAACAATTTCAATTATCTTATCATACGGTATACATGCTTCTATCGCCTTTCTTACATTTTTATCAGACAAAATAGGGTCATTACAATTAAATCCTAAATATTGATAACCATGCTGCTGAATACTTTTTGTTTCAATAGACTCATGATCTTTAAGTTTTAAATAATCCTTGGCATTTAATGAGTACATAAAGTCGATTTGTTTCGCTTTAAGTGCATTAATAGCAGTAACAGGGTCATTAATAATTTCAAATTGTATTTCATCTGCAAAGGCATTAAAAAAACTGTTTTCTCCTTCTAATTTTTTGCCCCACCAATTTTTCTTTCTTTCTAGAATGATGCGTTCAGCCTTTTGCCATTTTTTTAACTGATAAGCTCCTGAGCCTACAAAGTATTTAGGAGTAGATTGATTAATACTATTGTTGACGGATTCAGATAATAGAATTATACTATCATTTTCTTGTAACTGTTTATCTTGCTTTAATCTTTTAAGAGAAAAGCTTGATAGTAATCCTGTTGAATCATAAGTCTCAGGTGGCATGATTGCAAAATCCCCACTTCTAAATTGATTAAGAACCACTGCATTCTTACAAATAATTTGAAATTGGCGCTCATTTTTAATGATAAAGTCTTCAATGAATTCATAATAAAAGACTCCTCCCATATTATTGATGAGCGGGCAGATATTTAACTTTAATGAGAATAAAATATCATGAGAGCTAATGCTTCTTCCATTGTCAAATCTAGCTTCAGGACGAATTGTATAAGTTAGAATCATCTTTTGATCAGCTCTCAATTCTATGTCAGGAGCAGATTCGGCTATTATTCCTACAATCTTTTCCGTTTTATAATCGATAGAAAGTAAGGACTGATAGATTTGTTGTCCTGCATATACTGATAATTGGTCACCTGCACCAATTGGGTTTAAGGTAGAGGCATCGCTCCGTTCTCTGATAATTACTCTTTTTGTACTCTGATCTGGTGGCGTTTGTTGGCAAGAAAGTAAGGTAAGAAGAAATAGAAATAGGAAGGACGTATAGTAGTTTTTCAAAGTATTTTTTTTCTTTGTTAAAGATAGGGAAGAGGAGGATAAAAAAAAATTAGAATTAAATGATTTTTTTGTTTTTCATATGAAATAACATTGTTACTTTTGCCCACCCTATTGGAGAGGTGCCTGAGTGGCCGAAATTAACATGAAAAATGGGGCAAGTCCAGATAGCATTCCATACGCTGAGACGATTATTGTAGGAGCGGGACCTGCTACACTTGGATTACTAACATAAGCAGCAAAACAACAAAGGTAAATCCCAATAAATAATCCTAGACTTGAAGACATGGTAAACCGCGGTCTACTAATCCTTGAAAAAGGAAAGACATTTGGTCCAGGAGACTTAGTCTATTATGGAATAAACTCGAACACCAGTGCAGCCGGATTCCTAAAAGCGATCTACCGTAAAGATGATTCCTATCAGCGTCAAGCCCAATCCAAAGTAAGCCTCTCTTCTTAACCACTTCCCCCAGTCTCAAGCCCCACAGCCAAAATACATGACACCTTAAAAACCAACATCTTCGAAACTCCCATTTTCAATTATTCAATAACCTATTCCTCCTTCGAATTCTCTTCCGAGAAATACGATAGGGAGTTTTCATTCACCTGTAGGTGGAGGATGGAAAGGAGCAGGGACGAGTGGTGGAGGCAATATTATAGTAACGCCAATGTTTTAGGATCTTTACTATTCTAATATTGGTTCTTATTTAAAGAAGCTTGGAAGTGATGCTGTTGCACTGCCACTTGTTGGGATTCTTTTGGGATTTATGGGAAATCATCTGCTTAAACATATCCATTAAACATGCAACTAAAAGATATTCAAGGGAGATTGAGAAGTGATTAAGATATAAATGCTCATGAATCATACTTACATGGTTTATTGTAGAAACAACCAACGTTATGTATGTAAGGTAAGTCCTCCTCTTCCCTCCTACCCTCAGAACCTCATCTATGCATGTGGAGCAAGCCAATCCCCCACCTTCACCCTTAAAGGATTAGACGTAGAAAGAGATTTAATGCGATATCTATTTCCATCAAGAACAGTATTGACTAAT
>JAESST010000124.1 GCA_016763995.1 Flavobacteriales bacterium
CGTGACATTCACTTTTTTGGATACATCTAACACATAGTCAACCCTAGAACGATAACTCTTTGTTTCAGACTTAGTGTTAACAGATGCTCGTTCATTTTTATAGCTTAACACATCATTCAAAAAGGATGTTTTAACACTGAGTTTACTTCCTTCCCAATACTTATGAAAACCAACAATCGCTCTTGTACTCCGATCTTCTTGGAATTCACTATTTTCTCTTAGTGTTATTAACGGTGGTAGGTTTCGTTTAGAATCAAAAAACCATATTTGTGCTTCTAGTAATAGCGACTCTTTGGGTCTGTAATAAAGGGATTGTAACAAGCCCTTTTGCTCCAAACTTGCGTTCCTTACTTCACGATCAGGAAAGCCTTCTTGCGTTAAATCTTTATAGTTAAAATTATTCTCTGCTTCATTGAAATATAGCTTTGTTTGCGATTGTATTTTAGTGTTTCCTACAACAAATTTCCCGGTGTATTGTCTTTGTCCAAAACTTCCGAAAATGGAAGAGAACTCCACTTGTTGTTGCTTCTTAAAGCTAGGTTTAGAGCTAAAGTTAATCGCTCCTCCAATCCCTCCTGTTCCATCAGTAATGCTTTTAAGTCCATAATTTAACTTTACTTGATCCATGAAGAATAAAGGAAATAGAGATAAGTCAGAACTTCCGTTCATACTCGAATTAATCGAGATACCATTCCAATACAATTGTGTGTGTGAGCTCCCACTCCCTCTTAAAGATACGGTTGCTAAACTTCCAATGCCATAGGACTTTACAAATAAATGTGATTTCTTGGCTAAAAGATCTCCTAAATTTAGGTGTTGAGGGTTATTTAAATCAATTGAATCTAGTTGATGTAATTGCTCCTGTTGAAGCTTGGACTCAATGGATACTGCATTAATTTTAACAGTATCTTTTAAAGTGTTTTGAGCGTTTAAGCTCGCTTGAAAGAATAGAAAAGAAATTAGAAAAGGAATGTTCCTTTTCACTTCACCATAAATTTTGATCGTCCTATTGAAGATTCACTTAAAATTTCAATGATGTAAATTCCTGAGGATAGATTGTTCAGGTCAATTTTTTGCTGACGTAGAATCCCAGATTGAACAATGTTTCCATTCATTGTTTTTATGGAAAAAGATTGCCCCTTCCATTCCAATCCAGAAATCGAAATGAACGAATGAGCCGGATTCGGATATACATTAAGGGTTTGCATGATTTCTTTACTTAATCCAACCGGTCGAATATAGATTGCTCCGACTGCATCTAAATCAAAGCCTCCTGAAGGAAATGCTGTTGGGTAAATATCATTGATTTTACGCCCGTAGCTATCTCTCTGAGCGAAAGCACTATCTAGTGTTCCGATTGCATCAACTAAGCGAACGTGTGTAATATTCTGAAGGTCTAAACCTAGCGTTCCTTCTAAATCTTCTAAATCGAAAGGAGTGCCGAAGTTAGCTCTGTATTTTCCTGCTAAATTATTAATCTCGCTAGGGTCAAGCGATCCAAATGAGCCTATTGGAGTAACTGTATCTGTCAAAGAGTGAGCAGGAAATCTAAAAAAATTAGCTCCATCTGAACTTACTTCAACGAATGCAAGTTCTAAAAAAGTGTTGTTAAATGCATTTTCAAAAACTGCAAAATCAGGCCCTGGGCCATTGTATAACACCGAGCTGAATCGTAAAGTAGCCACTCCACTATCGCCCAAGCTTACAACAGAAGTACCATCTGCTTTTCCTAATGCATTAGACCATTTCCCAACACTAGCAGTATCCGAATTAAGATCAGAAATATTTTGCTTTCCTCGATTGATCACTACTTCAGTTGCCCAATCTTTAAAAACAGAAGAGTCCTTGTGAATAGCCAAACTACCTAATTCTCCAGCTGCACGAGCATATGGGCCTTGAGCAAAGCTGCTCAAGGCCATAATGCATAATAGTGTATTTAATATAGTCTTCAAACTATTCTACAATTAATTTTTTCGAGAATAATTCTTCTGCTGTTGCTAATGTCACAAAGTAAATTCCTTTTGGTAAATCACTAATATTGATCGTTTGAATCGAATTCAAATTTGTAAATTCTTTTACTTTTTGACCATTAACATTGAATATCATCAAAGTTGAATTTAAAGGAATCTCTTTTTTAAATTCTACAGTAATATTCTCTCTAGCAGGATTTGGATATACTCCAAAAGAAAATTCTCTTTTAGGATTCACTTCAAATAAACCGGTTACTTGATGGTAATACACTTTAATTGCCTCAGGAGATGATGCCGTTGCAAATGCTTCTACATAACTACCAAATCTATCATAAACTCTTCCTGAAGTGTATGAAAAGAAATCGGTTTGTGTTACGTAAAAATTAGCATTTATAGAATCGTAATCAAATGCTGTTACAACTGTATCCACAATAATAGAGTCAAGAATAGTCAAGGTATTCAAATCAATAGATCCAATTCCTTGATTCATAGCCGAAAATGCTGTATCTCCACTTATGCTATATAGTGATTTGCTAGTTACCTTGAAGTTCTGATTAAAAGAAGTATTCGTTGGTATAGAAGGAAGTCCACCAGCTGGAAAAATAACTTCGTTAATAGAATTCGATACATTATTAATTGAATAAAGGCTTAATCCATTAGGATGAACGATTAACTCACCAATATCCCCTGTATATCCAGGAACGCTGTAATTGATTAGAATAGATCTAGTAGCAATGTCTGCAGCTACAACAGAACCTAAGGTATCGCTATAATTTGGAGCTCCGGTGCTTGAATTTTGATTGACATAAAGAACACCATTATTTTCTACCATAGATTTAATCCCACCCAAAATGTTAATGGAGTCTTTTAAGGCTAAAGTTGTTTGATCATAAATGTATACGTTGTAAGATGATTTGCCATACCAATTGGCAATAACCAACTCATTATTTGGTGCCAATACCATTTGTCGAGTACTAACTCCATCGAATTTTATTGCCGCTACTCTTATCTGGAGTGCTATATCATATTTTACAACTGAATCTTGCGCTGCTACGTAAGCATACCTACCGTCAATCAAAAGATCTTGGACAGACTGTGTTCCAATAGAATCTATGTTGGCGCTTGTTTTTGTTTGTGTATCATAAATGTCTACTGATACATTTTCAGCATTGTTACCAAATCGCCCTCCATTTACCACTAGGACATTTTGAGCAATTGATGCTAAGGTTATAACTGAGAGAGCAATTGAAAAAGTAATTTTTTTCATTCCGGTTTTTTTGTGGCAATCAGATGAAGGGATTTTTATTTTTAGTCCGCATTCATCGGCTTAATTGCCTGGTTAACAAATAAATTAAACCGGGAAATCACAAAGAAAGAACACTCAAATTTGAATGAATTTACTTCACTTTTATCCCGAAAGTATTTCTTAAAGGCAGGTCTTCTGACTTACTCCCCTTTGATCGCCTTCCCAACTGTTGGAGAACAGAAAGTGGCATTATGATCATCGGTTAATGGAGCTTACAGCTGCGGGAACAGTCTCGAAATCTCATCGAATTCCCTTTTAATTCCAACCGAAATTGGAAACCATTAAGTCTGCCCGAAAGCAGACTGCAAAAGTAGAATATTTTTTATTGCTTTTGATGAAAGTAAAAAATAAAGCAATGCTTCTTTACCTTTGCCCCACACAACACGCTTATGGGACGAAAAAACAAAAATAACAGAGTCGTTTATTCAACAAATCCAGAATTTACACAAGAAAATGAGTTTGAAGAAATGGAAACACTTTCGCCAAATGAACAACTGCTAGAAATTCATTTGGATAAAAAAAAATCGAGCTGGGAAAATAGCTGTTGTTGTAAAAGGCTTTGTAGGAACTACAGATGACCTGCTAGATTTAGGTAAAGAGTTAAAGTCAGCTTGTGGCGTTGGAGGAAGCACGAAAAATGGAGAAATAATTATTCAGGGTGATAAGCGAGATAAAGTTATGCAACTACTAGTAAAAAAAGGATATAAAACAAAACGAGTTGGGAGCTAATCAATCTTAAAATGTTCTAAATAACTATCTATTATTTCGTCACGGTTTACTACCTCAATCCACTGAATTATGTTGATCCCCATCGGTTTCCAACATTCTACATAGTAACCGTGAAAATCATAAAGCGAGCACAAAAAACTCCCATGATGCCTGTTTGCCAGATGCTTCCCATCTTTTAACATAGCTGCATACTTTTGCTTTAATTTTAACCTTAAAAAATCTTCTTTCTTCACTGTAATAAATTCATATGAGAATTAAACATTCAGAACAGCTTTTTGATTTACTAGAGGCAAAATACATTCAATATAATCGTTTTGAGTTTATTGAGGACGATCCAATTTCTATTCCTCATCAGTTTTCTAAAAAAGAAGACATTGAAATTGCAGGGTTTTTAGCTGCAACTATCGCATGGGGCCAACGGAAAACAATAATTACGAATGCCAATAAGATGCTTCAGATAATGGATTATGCTCCACACGATTTTATCTTGAATCATACTGAAAAAGACTTACCCCGAACAGAAGGTTTTGTTCATCGCACCTTTAACTCATCAGATTTAAACTATTTTTTTACGGCATTACAAAATATTTATACGCTTCATGGAGGATTAGAGAAAGCCTTTTTACTACATGAGAAAACAGAGCACGCCGTTTCATTATTCAAGCAATTATTCTTTTCATTTAATCATGGAAAAAGGACTCAGAAACACGTTGCAGACCCTATAAAAAAATCTACTGCTAAGCGTATTAATATGTATTTACGTTGGACGGTTCGACAAGATATAATGGGAGTAGATTTTGGTATTTGGAAAAACCATGCCCCTGCTAATTTAATGCTCCCCTTAGACGTGCATACAGGTAACGTTGGTAGAAGTTTGGGATTGCTGAATCGAAAACAAAATGATTGGCAAGCAGTGGAAGAGTTAACAAGTGCTCTTCGAATTTATGATGCTAAAGATCCAGTAAAGTATGATTTTGCACTTTTTGGAATTGGCGTAAATAAAGAACTGGTTTAATTAAGGTTTATTAATTCTTGCCTTGAATAATATTAAGAAATCTTAAGCAAATTGGGAAACTGAGTGAAACATTTTTGAATTATTTTTTTGTGGCGAAGATATTTAACTATAAATTTATGGTGGACTAAAACAAGCAAATAGATTGATTCTACTTACATTATGGATAATAACAGTACACTTCAACAAGGTTTAGATGAGTTTCATAAAAAGAACAGAAAATATTTTTCTGAAAGCTCAAGTTCTAAGGAAGAGAAAGAGTTTTTAATATGCCATGATATAACACATATTGTTTTTGGATGCAATACTACAATATATGGTGAGGGACTTGTGAAAATATGGACAACTTTTGGAATAACTCTAAGTTTCTGGAATGTAGTAAAAGGATACGATGAAGCGAATGCCTTTAAATTATTTAAAACATATAGTTTTAGCCATATACTAAAAAATATAGTTCATTTTTTAGTA
>JAESST010000125.1 GCA_016763995.1 Flavobacteriales bacterium
AATGCCCCATCATCAACAGCTTGCACAATATCTTTTGTTACTTCAGGATATCTAGCACCACTAGCAGTTGATTGCTGTTGGTAAGCATCTAAAAATATCTTTTGAGTGTTGAAATCTTTTGCAGAATCTTTTACGATTTTCGATAACAAGTTAGACTGATTCATGTGAACAACACCATCTTCATCATCTCCAACAAAAACAATTTTGTTTCGCCAATCCCCCATCGTACTTTTCGAATAATAGGCTTCCAACTTATTTGCAATTCCTTCTGATTCTTCTAAAGTTTGAACAGGAAACCTTCCTATAGCAACATCCATACGATCTGTACTTACTGATTCCCATAGCCCTTCTGTATCGTCAAGTAATCCAACAAAATCATCTGACACATGTGATGCCACAGGGTCTAATGAATTAGGAGATTGGTAAGCAGGAATATAATTTGTATTCCCCGCAATTCTATTCTTATAATCATAAGATGCATCTCCAATCATTAAAACATATTTTGGCTCGTTTGAAACATTGGTCGCACGATCATAAAACATCTTAATAAAAGACCTCATAGCAATCAAATCTTGAGATCCTGAAGAATATTCATTAAAAATTTGCTGCGGTGTCACTACATTTACGACTAAACCTTCACTAGCATGAATTCCGGCTACTCGATTCGCTGAAGTCATAAACTTAGGATGAGAAATAATTAATAGGTCAGCCTGTGCTAAGCCATGTAAGTTCTGATTCGCCACCTTACCCTTTAAGAATATGGCAGTAGTATCTGCCTTTTCAAATGCAATGTATTCTCTTAATGAGGAAACATTTCCTTGAAACACATTTAAATTCCCTCTTTGCTTAACATCCATTTCTGTAATATTATACTTATCAGATATATCCCATACCTTAACCGTTGGTAATGCCTGAATTTGAAACTCTACTTCTTCTATTCCTGTCCCATTTGTTATAACAGATTCTGTATCTCTAAATTGTAATTGAAAATCAGAAACGACCAGTTTTCTCCGAACATTTATGGTCATAAAGTTTAACCATCCTTTTGCTACAACTTGAGGCTTATTATAACTTAAGTTTACTGTAATTAACCCACTATTAGGCGTAAAGTCAAAAAACTTCCTTGCTGCACGTGCAAAGTTTAAATCATATCTATTTAAATTCACAGAGCCCATATCAGTGACAAAGTCTTGATTATTTACATTCAAAGTAAAAGCACTCCGTATTCCTGATCGAGCAATAACATATAATTCGATTTTACCAGGTTTTGATATAACAGTATTTGGAGAATTAAAGCCAACAGAATAACTTAATACATTGTCATAAATTTCGCCCATCCATTCTCGCCCAGATTTTAAAAGATTCGTATTATCTTTTTCGTAATAAGAATATGAATCAAACTCATCTGAAAACCCTACCGGAGTATTACCAGAGGAAGGTACCGTAGAAATTCTTTTCCCAGGACTAGCTCCAACTTTTATATAGTAAAAGGTCGTATCTGAATAAAGGTTTAGTTTGTGTCTAAACATTTCTTGTGTACCATCATATTCCCAAGCGACTTGATCTTCTCCATAAAACAAAACAAAATCTTGTGAATCAAAACTTCCATCTTGTTCTCCAGATACAAAAATTGCATTTTCCTGCATATCATCGGGACGGCTCTCTGAATTAGCTTCCGGAAGCATTCCTCCACCGTAACCATATAGTTTCAGGTTTCGAGGATCTACATTATCAACATCGACTCCTAAATTCTTAAGAGCTGTTCTAGTTAATTTAAACACCCCTTCATTAACAACAGCAATTTTATACCATTCTCCAGAAGAAAGGGCCGACTGAGATGCAAAAGTTAAACTTTTAGACCTTTTTATTTTGCTTTTAATTGGTGAAGAGGTTTCTAATTCAAACGAAATTAGCTTTTCAAGCCCTCCTGAAGCACTGTTTCTAATGGGAGATATCTTTAAACTACTGCTCTCCCTTTTTTTAATAATTACTTTATCATGTTTTACTACAAAAGTAGACGGCACATTCTCTAAATCAATTAAAGTCGCTTCTTCGGAAGACAAAGAAATTGCCTGGACATTTTTTAAAGAGACCGTTTCATAAACAACACCTCTGAGATCTATTACATAAAAAGGAATTTTTGAAGTTGCAAAATCATATTGCGCATTGGTAAAGTTTAATGCCTTTTCATTTTGCGCGCCTTCAAGCCCATAAGTGAAATTAGACTTCCATTCTAACTCAATTATTTCTCCATTTTGGGAAAACAATCCCATTGTCGAAATAAAAAAAAGTGCAAAAAAGGCTATATTTAATTGTATTCTCTTATTCATGTTGTTTTCTAATTGAGTGACTAATAAACGATACCCCATTCTATTTATTGTATTATTTCAATTGTAAAGATATAAATCAAATGAATAATCTAGTTTATCTATATTTGCGTTTAGCTGAAGTTTATACGAGTGAAGAAAGGATATCTATTTACCATATTTTCGATTTTAATTTATAGTTATTGTTTTGGTCAAGACCCAACCTTCTCACAGTTCTATGCCAATCGTTTATATCTGAACCCTGCATTTGCAGGAACTGCTAAATGCCCTACCCTAACAATGAACTACAGAAACCAGTGGCCAGGCATTGACAACAGCTTTATAACCTATTCAGCAAGTTTCGATCAACAAATAGACGCAATAAATGGTGGAATTGGCGTACAATTAATGACAGATAGAGCGGGAGAAGGTGTCTTAAATACGACATCCGCTGCTTTTATGTATTCGTATCAATTCAGAGTAAATAGAAAATTTTCGATTCGTGCAGGTTTTCAAGCTACTATCTTTCAAAAATCAATTGATGTCAGTAACTTAAGGTTTGGCGACATGATTGATGCAAGAAGAGGCTTTGTATATCAATCTCAAGAACAAATTAAAAATGACAAAGTAATTTATCCTGATTTTTCTTTTGGATTAATTGGTTTTAGCAAAAAATTATATTTCGGAGCTGCAGTGCATCACCTTTCATCTCCGGATGAAGGATTCTTAGATCAAGCAATTCTTGAACAAAGAATAACAGGACATTTTGGAGCAAAATTACCTTTAGGCTTTAGGCACGAAGACATGAGCTGGTCTCCAAATGTTATTTTTCAACTTCAAGGCGCGGCAATGGAATTGAACGTTGGTGCTTATTTTACTAAAGGACCTGTAGTTTTTGGACTATGGAATAGAAGTGGAAACAATAGAGATGCAATTATCATGTTATTAGGATTAGAACAAGATCAATTCAAAGTGGGCTATAGTTACGATTTCACAACCAGTGCCCTGAATGGACAAACAGGTGGATCGCACGAAATTTCTTTGGCATATACTTTCCGTTGTAGACGTAAAAAGGTTCGCTTTGAAACAATAAGTTGTCCTTCATTTTAGTTAATAATATTATTTCTTTATTTTTGAAAGTCTTATTTAACACTACTAAGTGATGAAAAAATTAAATAACTCAATACTTTTCAGCCTATTAGGTGCAGTTTTCTTATTAGCTTCATGCAGTAAAGAAAGATCAAGCACTACAGGTTGGGCTTATAATGACTCTAATAATGGCGGTTTTGAAAAACCATATTATTACGAACAAGAAACAGGTCCAGGACTTGTATTGATTGAAGGTGGTCGTTTTACTATGGGTAGAACTGAGCAAGATATTTTCTACGACTGGAACAATGTTCAAAAAACAGTCACAGTTTCTTCTTTCTATATGGATGAAACAGAAGTAAAAAACATCGACTACCGTGAATATTTATACTGGGTAAGTAGAGTCTTCGGAGCTGACTATCCTGAAGTTTTCAAGAAAGCATTACCAGATACATTAGTTTGGAGAAGTCGCTTAGCGTTTAATGAACCATATGTAGAGTATTACTTACGTCACCCTGCTTACAGTGATTACCCTGTCGTAGGTATCAACTGGCTTCAAGCGACTGATTATGCAGCATGGAGAACTGACCGTGTAAACGAATTAATATTGATTAGAGAAGGCTTATTTGAGCATAACCCAAATCAGTTTAACGAAGATAATTTCAATACAAAGGCTTATATACATGGTCAATTTGAGAGTGGTAAAAGAATCGATGGATTAATTGATTTAGACCCCAACAAAGAAACCAGAAATGTCAGAATTGAAGACGGTATTCTATTACCTGAATACAGGTTGCCTACAGAAGCAGAATGGGAGTATGCTGCTTTAGGACTTATTGGAAACAGTTATGGAGAATTAATTGTAGAAAGAAAATTTTACCCTTGGAATGGTCATGGTGTCAGAAATGCAGATGAAAAATATTTAGGTCAGATGCTTGCTAATTTTAAGAGAGGAAGAGGTGATAATATGGGAGTTGCTGGTCAATTAAATGATAATGCAGAAATTACAGCTCCTGTTTATTCTTACTGGCCAAATGATTATGGCTTGTATAATATGGCAGGAAACGTTTCTGAATGGGTTGATTCATCATATGAACAAGATGCTTATGAATTTTCGGCTACAATGAATCCAAATGTAATA
>JAESST010000126.1 GCA_016763995.1 Flavobacteriales bacterium
TATTCAGAAGCAGTCTAACTAACACCTTAATACATAAAGCCCTGATCTCACCCGAGCTCAGGGCTTTTCAATTTCATTAATGATTAGCTCTTTTTATGTTGGAAGAAATTTCGACCTATTTCAATTGATAGAATTATCAATCAAAAAGACATCAACTTTTTAATTCAAGAGCCATCTTTCCATCCGAATCTTAAAGAGAGTCATTTTGACAATATCTTGAATAATTCAAAATTAGCAAAAATAGAATACTAGTCTGTCTCAAATATCTTTTCTATAATTTTGACTCTTGAATTTAAAAAACACTCGCTCTTGGGCTCCTCACGGTCATGCGCTCCTCTCTTATTGGGATGGTAATACAGAAGCATGCATTCGCATTCAAATGGATGACGGTTCTGTTACCCAAATGCCAATAGGAATCTATTTCCGAACAGAGCAAGACTTTCCCGAAATTGAAAAAATAGCGTTAGAGTTATGCAAAGGATCTATTTTGGATATTGGAGCAGGAGCCGGATCGCATTGTTTGGCACTACAAGCCAAAGGGCATGAAGTTCTTGGACTTGATATTGCCCCTGAAGCAGTCGAAATTATGAAAAAACAAGGTGTTAATAAGGCATTTTGTGGTGATTTTCTCGCTTTTGACCCAGGCTACACTTTTGATACCCTGCTTTTGCTAATGAACGGAATTGGTATAGCGGGAAACCTTGAAGGCTTGTCTAATTATTTAACACAAGCCCATCTTTTAACACATACTAAAAGTCAACTCATTTTAGATTCTTCCGATCTTAGATATGGTGAAATTGAACTTGACCCAAATGCTAATTATTTTGGAGAAATCAACTATCAACTCAGCTTTGATGGTAAAGAAGGTGCTCCTTATCAGTGGTTATATATCGATCAAGAGAAATTAATCGAAGTAGCTCTACAAAATGGATGGTCTTGTGAAATTATCTATGAGCAGGAAGATGGAAGTTATCTAGCTAGATTATTGAAAAGCGAAAAAAGTAACAAGCCTTAGGGCCTTTTAACCTCCTAGTCAAAGAATTAATGACATATGCCAAACAAACTCATTGAGAATATGTATTTCGTAGGTAATAAATCTCGACTTCCGATCGAATGAAAAACTAAAAAAGAACGTAAGATCTCAAAAAAATTAGCAATATTGCAGACATTTTCAATCGTAAAGAAGAAATTTAGAAAGAACTTAAACTAACTAATTTAGAGATAGATGACAACACTACGAAATAATTGGTCCATTGAAGAAATAGAAAAAATTTACCATAAGCCTTTATTGGAATTAGTTTTTGAAGCAGCTCAAGTTCACAATGCCAACAACGCTTATTCAGAAGTTCAAGTAAGCTCTTTGCTTTCTATCAAAACCGGTGGTTGCCCAGAAGACTGTTCTTATTGCCCTCAAGCTGCTCGTTACAATACTGATGTAAACGTGCATAAATTAATGCAAGTAGACGAAGTTATTGAGAAAGCAAAAAGAGCCAAAAATGGTGGCTCATCACGACTTTGCATGGGTGCAGCTTGGAGAGAAGTGAGGGACAATAGAGACTTCGACAGAGTAATTGAAATGGTGAAAGAAGTGAATGCTCTTGACATGGAGGTTTGCTGTACTTTAGGTATGTTGACCTACGAGCAAGCACAAAAATTAGCAGATGCAGGCTTATATGCTTACAATCACAACATAGACACCTCAGAAGAGTACTACAGTGATATTATTTCAACTCGAACCTACAACGACAGGTTAAAAACAATCGAAAATGCCAGGAAGGCAAAGCTTACCGTTTGTTCTGGTGGAATTATTGGGTTAGGGGAAGCAAACGAGGATCGTATTGGTATGTTAAAAGTACTTTCTAATCTAGAAAAGCACCCTGAGTCTGTGCCCATCAATGTACTAGTTCCAGTAGAAGGCACTCCATTAGCAGAACAACCTAGAGTGCCTTTTGATGACTTGGTTAGAATGATTGCTACGGCAAGAATCATTATGCCAAAATCAGTCGTAAGACTATCAGCAGGTAGAACCGAATTATCTATCGCTGAGCAAGCAATGTGCTTTATGGCAGGAGCCAACTCTATTTTTGCAGGAGACGAATTATTGACAACTCCTAATCCTTCTTTTTCAGAAGATAAGGCGATGTTTAAATTATTGGGATTAAAATCAAGAGAGGCTTTTAAAGACAAAAAACAACCTATTTTACAGAATTAATGCATTCTGCTGATTCCTATTTTAATCGAAAATTAGAACTGAGAGAAGAGCTACAGATGCTTCGTCGGCTTCAAACAGACAAGGCTTCTATTGATTTCTCTTCAAATGATTATTTAGGCCTCGCTCAACAAGAGTATGCTCTTACCAGTAAAGGCTCAACAGGCTCTCGATTGTTAAGTGGAAACAGCAAAGCTATCTTACAATTAGAAGCTGAATTAGCCTCCTTTTATCATGCATCAGAAGCTATTCTTTTCCCTACAGGCTTCCAAGCCAACATTGGCTTACTATCTACCTTAGGGGAACGATCAGACACTTACTTGATAGACAGCAACATACATGCAAGCATGAAAAGTGGCGCTCGTATCTCGAGTAGTAAGCATTGGAAATTCGAACACAATAACCTGGTAGATTTAGAACAAAAACTTGCAAAAGCAGGTGGTAAGATCTGGGTTTTCATAGAGGCTCTCTACTCCATGAGCGGATCAATAGCTCCTCTTCAAAAAATTTCTGACCTCTGCGAAAAATACGAAGCCTTTCTCATTGTAGATGAAGCTCACTCCAATGGAATCTATGGAAAAAATGGAGAAGGTCTAGTAAGTCAATTGAACCTTGAACGTAAAGTTACAGCAAGAGTTATGACTTTTGGAAAAGCATTTGGTGCAGAAGGCGCAGTTGTTTTAGGCAGTAAAAAACTAAAAGATTATTTGGTCAATTATTGCCATTCCTTCATCTACTCTACCGCTCCAAGTTCTGGCTTTATTAATAGCCTTCATCATCAATTAGACGCTGTAAAAAAAGCACACCTTCAACGGAATCAGCTCTTCAAAAATATCCATCTATTTCGTTCTTTAAAAAAAAGCGTAAACTTTCAATGGACAGAGAGCTCATCTCCTATCCAATCTTTAATCGTTGGGGAAGTGGGTCGAGCAAAACAATTTGCAAACTTTTTGAGAAATAAAGGCTTTTATATTTTTCCAATCTTAAGCCCAACGGTTCCATTAGGTAAAGAGCAGATTCGCTTTTGTTTGCACAGCTTTAATACTAGCGAAGAAATCAATTTATTATTTCAATCCATTCAAGAATTTAAATGATCGCATCTCAAAAAATAGTTGTTGCAGGTATTGGAACTGAAGTTGGAAAAACAGTTGTTTCAGCTGCTTTAGTGCATCTACTCAAAGCAGATTATTGGAAACCCATTCAAGCTGGAGAACTAGAAAATTCGGACTCAATAAAAGTAGCCGAATACACACAAGAGTTGGGCAAATTGCACCCTGAGGCTTATCGATTAAACAGTCCTATGTCGCCGCATGCAGCAGCGGCAATCGATCAAATAGAAATTCAACTTGAAAAACTTGTGATTCCGCAAACTGAAAATCATTTAATTATTGAATTGGCAGGCGGCCTTATGGTGCCTCTAAACAACCAGCAAAGCAATTTAGATTGGCTCAAGAAGATTCAACTCCCAGTGGTCTTAGTTTCTTGTTATTACTTAGGGCAAATCAATCATACTCTATTGAGCATCGAAGTGCTCAAAGCCAATAAAATTCCATTGTTAGGAATCATTTTCAATGGCAAAGAGAATAAAGATTCTAAGAAAGCCATTCTAGAGATTGGAAATACCATAGAACTAGGAACACTTCCTCATTTAGAAGAAGTAAATTATGATTCCATTAAAAAAGCAGCGCATGAAATCCGATTGGACCGAGCTCTTACAGTTTGATAAAAAACATATCTGGCATCCCTATACTTCTGTAGAAAATGCTCTTCCAGTTTATCCTGTAGAAAAGGCTGAAGGTGTATATTTAGAATTAGGAGATGGGACAAAGCTAGTTGATGGAATGTCTTCTTGGTGGACTGCAATTCATGGTTATAATCACCCAACTATAAATGCTGCACTAATCGATCAGATCAGCAAGGTTTCACATGTTATGTTCGGTGGAATTACACACCGACCTGCGATTCAACTCGCTCAATTACTCATTGAACTCACTCCCCCATCGCTTGAAAAAGTCTTCTTCTCCGACAGTGGTTCTGTTGCAGTAGAAGTCGCCATTAAAATGGCCTTACAATATTGGCAATCGAAAGGGAAAAATAAAAAAAACCGATTAATGACCACACGGTCCGGTTATCATGGAGATACATTTAAGGCCATGTCAGTCTGTGACCCAGTAAATGGAATGCATCACCTGTTCAGTGAGGTATTGTCGAAAACTATATTTGCTGATAAACCAACTTGCAAGTGGAATGAAGAATGGGATACTGAAGCCATTCTTTCTTTACAAAAGTTATTTGAAGAACAGCATGAGAATTTAGCGGCCTTTATAATTGAACCCATTGTTCAAGGGGCTGGAGGAATGAATTTTTATCACCCTCAATATTTAACTGAAATCAGAACCCTATGCGATAAATATGAGGTTTTATTAATTGCAGATGAAATCGCAACAGGTTTTGGCAGAACTGGGAAATTATTTGCTTGTGAGCATTCAGCTATTTCCCCTGACATTATTTGTGTTGGAAAAGCATTAACAGGAGGTTACCTCTCGTTAGCTGCTACTTTAACAACGAAAGAAGTTTCTTCTACTATTTCCAAAGGGGAATCGGGCGTTCTTATGCATGGACCTACTTTTATGGGAAATCCATTGGCTTGCTCTGCTGGTGTAGCCAGCTTAAACTTATTACTCCAATCCAATTGGAAAGAAAAAGTCAGTTGGATTGAAAAAAAATTAACCGAAGGCTTAGCAGCCATTCAGGAACACCAAAAAGTTAAAGAACTCAGAATCTGCGGAGCTATTGCTGTAATTGAAACCTACGAAAACATTGATGTTGCAGCAGCTCAAATAGAATTCAAAACTCTTGGAGTATGGATTCGACCTTTTCGAAATTTAATTTACATCATGCCCCCATTTATTATCGAAAAAGATGAATTAGAACTTCTAATTTTGGCCATGAAGAAAATCATTACAAAATCTATTTACATTCAATAAATTTAGATGAAAGAGATATTAAGCAATATTGTAGCCGAACCGAAATTACATGCAAAATGGTTGAATACTTTATCCATGATGGAAAATGCAGGAGCTAGAAAAATTTCGGCGTCTGAACATCCTTTAAAAGTTGATTTGATTATTTTAAAACATGCTGCAGAAGAAGCTAGGCATGCTTATTATTTAAAAAATAAGATTAAAAGTATACCCTTTGATGGTTGTCCAAATTACACCTACGAGCACATTTTAGCTCCTATTAACAGCTACCAATACCTTCACCAACTCGATTCAAAGGTTTCCAGAAAGTTGAAAGAAGATTTTGAATTATCAGGACATGAACTCAGATTCGCGGCTTACCTATTTGTCACCTATGCAATTGAAGTAAGAGCTGATGAACTCTATCCTCAATATCAAGATGTTCTTACAGAATGCAAAAGCAATATCTCAGTACGAAGCATTATTGTAGAAGAAGAAGGACACTTGGAAGAAATGATTGTGCAATTGAAGAAATTTTCCCCAAATTGGGAAGTCTATGCGGAGAAAGTTATAGCCATTGAAAAAGACTTGTATCATCAATGGTGGTCGGCCATTTCTCAAGAAGTTTTAATGCTAACTAATTAGGAATTCCTAACTTTGCAAGCTAATTTTTACCCATGGCAGAAAACGCTAAAATTATAGCTGAAATTATAAAAGATTTTAAAGCTGACGAGATTAAGGTCGTCTTAGAAGCGATTAAAAAAAATAGAAAGGAAGGAAACTCTAGCACCTTCAAAGCACTGCTAGATCTTTTGAAAGATACTGATGAACCTTTAATCGAAGCAAACATTATTGAGTTCCTCTATGATTTAAAAGATGAGGAAAGCATTCCTGTTTTAGTTCAGGCTATTCAAGATGAAGAATATGCCTTCTACCATAATTTTTTAGTGGCTGCTTTTTGGCAGTCTGCTATTGATGGTGCTGATTACTTAGAGGTATTCTTAAAAGCAGCTATTAAAGGGGAATACATGACAACACTTGAGGCGTTAACTGTCATCGAAAATTTCGACAGCGCTTTTGCGCAAGAAGACTTGATGAATTATGAGAGTGAATTGAACGAAGCGATTGAAGGGGAAGAAAATGAGGACAAGAAAGCCTTATTGATTAGCATTAACGATGTTGTAAGAAATTTACCAATTGAAGGAGAATAAATGACAAAGATCAATTTCACTAGCCTAAGAGAGAAATTAGAAGAGGACAGTAATTGGCCTAGGGTTTATTTTTTCAAATTTATTGTTCCTTCAGACAACGAAAAATTAGCAAAAGTAGAGGCCTTGTTTGGCCCTGAAACTCAAGTAAATTTAAAACAAAGCAGCAAAGGAAACTTTATAAGTGTGAGTGCAAAAGAATTAATGTTAAGTGCAAATCGCGTTATTGATCGTTACGAAAAAGCTGCTGAGATAGAAGGTTTGATGGCCTTATAGAACATATTCCACTCCAATCTTAATCCCCAATTTTAGAATTAAGAGGAAACCTTAAACCCGTCATTTTATTGACTCTTGCTTTAATCGACCCGACCAAGATGGGTGTTTCGATTAACAACGGAACTCTATTTTGATCATCCGTTACATATACTGTCATTCCATCTCCTGCATTGAAGATAGTTCCTTCAATTAAAAGAGGAGAAAAAACGATACATCTAAACTCCCCGACGCCTTTTATTTTCAAATTCTCTTTTCCCAAATATTCAATATAACTGCTGTGCGATTCGTTGTCGAGAAAAATATTGATAGGGATTTTATCTCCTTTCTTCAGATCCGAATAGTTTAAATTTCTTGCGATATAGATCATGCTTAAAACATCGTAACTACAGCCCCCCAACAATACTGTATCCTTAACAAAGGGTTCATCTTCTTCCATCTGCCGAAGTGTATACACCTCTTCTTCTCGATAATTGAAAACATAATCTTCTCGAATGTGAGTGCTCCCTTCATTTACTTTTCGTTTAAAACGCAAGGGTTGCATATTTGCTTCACTCATGAATGTTTCATAATGATCTCTTACTTCATATAGCCAATCATACTTCTTAAAGGTTTTTCCATAACTATCAAAATGATAAAATACTTTATTCCCAAAGTTTGCAGAATCTACCTTAAACGATACATCCCCTGCTCCTACCCAAATTCCTGCTAAATGGTAATAAATCGTATAATCTACCTGTTCTCCGAATTGAAAACTAGTATTTTTAATACCACAGTCCTGAGACAATACAAAAGTGCTCCATAAAAAAGCAATAAGATAGAGGTATATTTTCATGCGTGTTAAAATAACGAAACACAAATGAACTTATTCAGTATCTCTAAAATTGATTAGTTAATTTCGTGGAATGGATTTTGAGCTAAGTACGGAATACATTGAACTAATTAAGTTGCTAAAAATTGTTGGAATCGCTGATACCGGAGGAATGGCAAAAAACATTGTAGAAGATGAACAAGTACAATACAATGGAACCATTGACACGCGCAAGCGATTAAAACTCCGAAAAGGAGATAAAATTGAGGTACTTGGGACTGAAATAAACATAATATGATAAAAAAATACACCCTTTTGCTAATCAGTGCGCTTTGCTTTACAAGTGCCTTTTCGCAGAACGATATAAAAGTTCAAGACATCATTTCGCCTTCTGCTAGAACATATAATACAGTTGATACTTTCGACATTATCATTAGAATCCAAAACTTAGGCCCTAATCGTTTAATTCCTGGTGACAAATTTGACATAACTTATTCCATAGAGGATGGAACTCTAAACTCACAATTCTTTGATACTTTATTATTAGTTAATGGATCAAGAGCAATGGAAGTAGGTGAAGGCAGGATCTACACTTTAGCTACAGACTTCATAATCAACGGAAACAACACCTTTGCTGCTTGTGCTGACGTAAGCGGCACCACTATCTACACTCAGAATACCAATAAAAATCCAGGTGATTGCGCTACCTTCATTGTAAGTGTTGAACAACAACAATTAGACATTGAAAAACTATACTTCGCAGATAATGCTATTCACCTTTCACTGAATAGAGCCGACAAGGTAAAACTTGAAATTTTTGACATTACAGGCAAGCTGATTTTAGAGAGTAATGTTCCAAGTAAATCAAATAACATTATTCCATTTAACGCTCCGAGCAATGGTTTCTATTTTATCAAATTAACCACAAATAATGGAGCACAAACTAGCTCAAAATTTGTCGTTAACTAGTCAGTTAAATATCTTTCTAAGGCTTTCCTTTTTCTCTCCGTCCAAATTCGGGAATTAATGTATTCTGACACTAAACTAGAATACTGCTCGTGTTTAGAAAAATATTCAATCGTATTGTGAGCAGACCTTCTTACCCTACTATTGAAATGAAATTTAGCTTCCATGAGATAATCCAATAGCTCCTCATTCAAATACTGAAGATCTACAAGCGCATTCATTGCATTAGATCTTGTTAAGAATTCATACGAAGGAGAAGCATACATAATTAGCTCTTTCAAATAAGCTTCATCAGAATAAGTAATTGCTGCTATCTTTAACCATGTAATTCTAATGTTATGTGAACGATTGCCTTTTAATTTTTTTGTTGCTTCTAAGTATATTTTAGCATTGTCTAGCTTAGAAATAGATAAAATCTCTAATGCTGTAGCCGCTACTTGATAAGAGTCATCATCTAGCAAGGTCATGTATTCCTTTTCCATTTCAGGAGATACTTTACGGGTATATTTAAGCCCCGCCTTTCTCACCTCCGCAGACTTATCTTGAATTGCCAAACTCAAAATTTCATCGATGCTTTTTGATCCTTCTTCTGTTAACTGCTTAACAAGGTTTGCTTTTATTCCATGAAATGTTTCCACCTTATATCTCGCTTTTAAAAATTCTTCCTTCCCATTAAATTTTAACGTATCTAAAGCCAAATAGGCATTATAACGGTCAATCATATTTGCACTTGAAGCCTGATTTTTTAATTCCTTCACCGATTTAGTAAAACTTAGTTGCTTCATAATTTCACTATTTGGATCAAACAAGGTATATGCTACTTTTTTCTTCTCCAAGTCGAACTCAACTTCCGTTGTGTCTGCTTCTATCCACACTTTTTTTCGATCCACTGTCCCATCTTCAAAATGCACTTCAAACCAAATTGGCATTTTAAAATTCCCGCTTAAATCTTCTTGTTTCTGAATTTGTTCTACACGAAAAATTCCTTTTCCTTTTTTCTTTTTGAACCCTACTTCATAGTGCGGCTCTCCTCCCTTATAAACCCATTGCTCCCAAAACCAATTTAAACTCAAGCCCAAACGTTCGTGAAAGGCGGTTAACAAATCATCTGAATCCACATTTCCATACTCGTGCTTTTCCAAGTAATACTTTATGACTGCATTGAACTGGTTTCTACCCACCACATACTTTAACATCTGTAATACATAAGCTCCTTTCGGATAATGACGAACAGTTCCTCCGGCACTATGTGCTATTGGTTTTAAGTCCCTTTTTGACGCAGCAATCGACTGATTGTTGTAATTCCTCCGCAGCCAATCAAAGTGATCTTTTCCAAAAGCTTCACCCTGATACATCAAATCATAATGTGTAGCAAAACTCTCTTGTAACCAATGGTGTGCAGAGGAACGGGCTGTCACCATATCACCAAACCATTGATGCGCCAATTCATGCGCGTTTACTCTTATATAATTACGATCCAAAAATGCATTGCTATCCACCAAATAAAAATCTCCAAAAATGGTAGCTGTTGTGTTTTCCATAGCACCATACATAAAATCTTGTACAGGAATTTGAGCATAAGTTTCCCAAGGATATGCTACACCAATTTCTAGTTCAAAAAAGTCAAACATTTCTTTTGATAGCCGATAGGTTGGTTCAAATTGTTCTTCTTGACCTGGATAATAATACAAATGCATTGGGACTCCAGAAGTAGATGTATCTACTTTAATCGCATACTCTCCTATTCCGAGCATCATGAGATAGGGCGAATGTGGGTGAGAGATTTTATAATGCCACACTTTACTTTGTGAGCCCTTTAAGCTCTTACTTTCTAAAAGTACCCCGTTAGATAGCACTTCATATTTCTCATCAAAAGTAACTTTTAACTCAGTTACTAATTTGTCGTTTCTTTCATCGTACATCGGTATCCAGTTACGGTTATCGATCCCCTGCCCTTGTGTCCAAATTTGCTTTCTACTTTTATTTGTTTTATCATCCCAACCAATAAAATACAATCCCTTCTTAGGATTAGCCTCATATTCAATTTGGATCTGATGTTGCTCGTTCCACTTCAATTTTTCTTTAAAAACTATGGTAATTCCAAGATCAGAAGTTTTGTAATCGACAGTTTTCCCATTTAACAAAACACGATTAAAACGCATCTTAATCGCATCTAGAAATAAGGTATCAATCTCTTCCTGTAAGACAATAAAGTCTTCCGTTACTTTTCCTTTTACCAGTTTTTGAGCAGGGTTAAAAGCTACTTCCAACTTTAAATGTGTAAAATCAACTGATCGTTCTCTGGGAATAAGTCCTTCGTCATCATAATACACTCGCGTCTCTATTTGAGCTGTGCTTATTAATACCTGAACTAAAAAAAGGATAAATAAACTATATCTCATCTCTATAAATTGTTGCTACTTTTTCTCTTAAATTATAATTTGAACTCATTACTTCTCCATAAGCTCCTACTGTTCTAATCGCAATTAAATCTCCTCTACTTGTTTTTGGCAAATCAATTGCTTTTCCAAAACAATCTGAAGATTCACATATAGGACCAACAACATCATACTTGGAATCATTAACATTGGAAAGTCTTGAAAGGTTTTCAACCTTATGAAATGATTGATATAAAGCTGGTCGGATCAACTCTGTCATTCCTGCATCAAGAATCACAAAATTGGTTTTAATTCCTTCTTTAATGTACAGTGTTTTTGAAATAAGACTAGCACATTGCGCCACAATGGAACGTCCTAATTCAAAGTGAACCTCTTGATTCGGGTACACTTTCAAGAACTGTTTAAAGACGTTAAAAAAGGCCTCAAAATCAGGAATCAATTCATCATCTGGATTGTCATAATTCACGCCTAATACTCCTCCAACATTGATATGTTCTAACACAATTCCTCGTTCTTTAAATTCCCCTTGCAATTCGTTTACTCGATTACAAAGTGTTTTAAAAACCGATAAATCGGTAATTTGAGATCCTATGTGAAAGTGGAGACCTCTTAGCTTGATGTGTTCTAATTGATGCAACAATTCAAACAGTGTATTTAGCTCCCAATAGTTAATTCCAAACTTATTTTCCTCTAATCCTGTAGTAATGTAATGATGTGTTTTGGCATTCACATTCGGATTTAATCGAACTGCAATGTTTGCTACTTTCCCTTCTCTTCCTGCTAATTCATCAATCACCTTCAACTCGGCTAATGATTCTACATTGAAGGTGAAAATATTTTTATGCAGACCAAACAGAATTTCTTCATCCGTTTTACCAACCCCAGCAAAAGCAATTTCTTCAGGTTGAAAACCAGACTCTAATGCTTTTTTTACTTCGTTCCCGCTAACGCAATCAATTCCTAAACCAGCTTTTCTAATACAAGTCAAAACTTTCGCATTCGCATTTGCTTTAATTGCATAATGCACTACAAAAGGCGTGTCTTTTATGTTTTGTTGAATGACAGCCAGTGTATCGTCCAAAATTCTTAAATCATAATAAAAGAAAGGGGTTTTTAGCTGAGCAAATTTCCCAATCGTGTTTTCGTCAAAATGTTCCATCAGTCAAAAAGGGAATTTAGATTTTGCAAGGCTAATTCCTTATCACATCTATTAACTAATAGCGAAATATTGTGGTTGCTTCCTCCATAAGAAATCATTCGAATTGGGACACTCTCCAAGGCATTAAATACCTTATTCGCAATACCTTTGTCTTTCTTAATAAAATCTCCTACCACACAAACTATTGTTTGATCAGTATCTACCTCAACGCTTCCATACTTTTCTAACTCTTTTTGAATTTCTGACAAATATGAGTCATCATCAATGGTCACAGAAACAGCTACCTCGGAGGTAGTAATCATGTCAATGGAAGTTTTATATAATTCAAAAATTTCAAATACTTTTCTCAAAAACCCATGAGCCAACAACATTCTGCCTGAATTAATTTTAATTGCAGAAATTCCATCTTTTGCAGCAATAGCTTTAATCCCAATTCCTGAAGACTCTTCTGTAATTAATGTCCCTTCAGAAGAAGGAGAGAGAGTGCTTTTTAAGCGAACAGGTATATTAGCTGTTTTCGCTGGTAGAATGCTGGAAGGATGTAGAATTTTTGCACCAAAATAAGCCAGCTCTGCTGCCTCTTCAAAAGATAGCTTTTTGATTGGTCTTGTTTTATCAACCACTCTTGGGTCATTGTTGTGCATGCCATCAATATCTGTCCAAATTTGGACTTCTTTCACTTTTGCAGCCACCCCAATCAAAGAAGCTGAATAGTCGCTCCCTCCTCTTTTTAGGTTGTCAATTTCACCGTAATTATTACGACAAATAAACCCTTGAGTAATGAATATTTTTTGTTCTGAGTGCTCAGCTAATAAGCGTTCTAAATTCTCCTTAATATAGTAATGGTCAGGCTCTAAATCCTTATCAATTCTCATAAATTGAAGTGCAGGAAGTAAAACGGATGTCACTCCTATTTCTTTCAAATGTAAGTGAAGCAAAGCGGTAGATATTAGCTTTCCCTGAGCCAAAATAGCCTTTTCTTCATGTATTGTAAAAGAATCTTGAGTAAATGTTTGAAGAAAGTCAAAATGAGATTCAATCAACTCTTTTCCAGCATTCAGAATTTCCTTAGATATAAATAATTGCTCGATAACCTGTTTATAATTCCCTCTTAAACTTTCTATCAACTGAGATGACAAATCATTTTTCTTCTCAAATAAACAGTTTACAATTTCAACTAAGCTATTCGTAGTACCTGACATGGCAGAAAGCACAACAATCTTTCTTTCTCCACCTTGAATCAATTCTCCTACTGTCTTAATTCGGTCGGCTGAACCAACAGATGTTCCTCCAAACTTTAATACTTCCATTCCTAAAATTTTAAGTGAACAAAAGTAATTGATTTCCGATCTAATGTGTCTTTAGAAAATTTAACGACATCAAAGCTATTCTATTTCTTTATGGCAGGCGATTTTGGTAAGTTTGTTCTTCAAATTTCAGAACATATGTTCAGTCTTTTAAAGAAAGAAATTCAATCATTTTTAGGTTCACTCATTGGTTACATTGTAATTATTGTGTTTCTAACCATTATGGGGCTTATCATGTGGGTTTTTCCAAGTGATTATAATGTGTTAAACAATGAATATGCATCACTAGGCCCCTTGTTTAGCTTGGCTCCTTGGGTATTCATGTTTTTAATTCCTGCAGTTACCATGCGATTATTTGCAGATGAAAATAGAACCGGCACAATTGAATTGTTGTTGACAAAACCGCTGACAGATCTTCAAATTATAAGTGCAAAATACATCGCAGGCTTTCTATTAGTGCTATTTTCATTATTGCCAACCTTAGTGTATTACGTTACAGTTTATCAGTTAGGCTCTCCTGTTGGAAACTTAGATCAGGGAGGTACTTGGGGTTCCTATTTAGGATTATTGTTCTTAGCCTCAGGCTTTGTTTCCATTGGCCTTTTTGCCTCTTCTTTATCTGACAACCAAGTTATTTCTTTCATTATTGCTGTTTTTTTAAGCTTTTTCATTTATATCGGATTTGACTTTGTTAGCTCTCTAGAGCTCTTCGGCGGATTTGATTTATTGGTTCAAAAATTAGGCATTAGCGAACATTATGGTTCTATGAGCAGAGGTGTAATTGATAGCAGAGACGCGTTGTACTTTTTATCGCTCATCGCTTTCTTTTTTATGCTAACCAAGCTAAAGCTTAGCGCAAGAAACTGGTAAATATGAATAAGAATAGGACAAAAGACATTGTTGGATTTTTTATTGGTTTAGGTATTCTAATCCTTATCAATGTATTGGGATCAGCTCTCTTCCATCGTTTCGACTTGACTACTGAAAAGAGGTATTCCATATCTGATCAAACCAAAGAACTAATCGAAGGCTTAGAAAGCGATGTATTCATTAGCATTTATCTAGAGGGCCAATTTCCTGCTTCTTTTAAGCGTTTAAGAAACGAAACCAAAGAAATGCTGGATGAATTCCAAGCCTATTCTAATGGTAAGATTGAATTTGAATTTATCAACCCTTCAGCCTTTTCTGATACGAAAGAGAGAGACCAAGTCTATAAAAACCTATACGACAAAGGTCTTCGACCAACCGATTTAAATATAAAAGATGAAGACGGTACTTCTCAGAAGATTGTTTGGCCAGGAGCAATTGTGAGCTATGAAGAAGTAGAAGTACCAGTTCAATTGCTAAAGAGTCAATCTGGAGGTCAACCTGAAATGATCTTAAATCAGTCGATTGAAAGTCTGGAGTATGAACTCGCTTTTGGAATTAAAAAAGCATCTACCCCTAAAGTACAACGAATCGCGTTTATTGAAGGCCATGGAGAGCTGAACAAATTTGAAACCGCCGATATCATTGGTACTTTAAGAGAATATTACCAAGTGGAACGTTTAGCCATTAACGGAAATATCAATAGCCTTTCTGGTCGAATGTATTTAAATGAAGACAGTACAAAGGCGAAGGTTCAGAATAATTTTGATGCTATCGTGATTGCTGCTCCTGACTCCGCTTTCAGTGAAAAGGATAAATTCATTATCGACCAATACATCATGTATGGCGGGAAAGCGATCTGGCTAATCGATCAGGTATATGCTGATATTGATAGCTTATTCAATAAAAATACAATCCTCGGAACGGCAAAAGAGTTAAACTTGGACGATCAGTTGTTCCGCTATGGGGTTAGAATTAATAAGAATTTGATCCAGGACTTACAAGCAGCGCCAATTCCTGTAGTTAATGGCAAATTTGGAAATCAAGTAAAAACAAAATTATATCCTTGGCCTTATTTCCCATTTTTATTTAGCAAAAACGATCATCCGATCAATAAAAACTTAGATGTTGTAAAGGGAGAATTCATTAGCAGTATAGACACTGTTGGAAAAAGTGGGGGATTGAAAAAAACAGTTTTACTCTCTAGTTCAAACAAAACAAAAACAGTAAGGGCTCCAACAAGAATTAGTTTAAATATGCTGAGCTATAAGCCTCCAGTTCATCAATACAATAAGAAAAACATTCCTGTTGCTGTTCTGGTTGCTGGAGAATTCCAATCTGTTTTTGCAAATCGATTAGCTCCTAATATTCTCAATTCTGCACAAATCAAGTTCAAAGAAAAGAGCCTACCAACACAACAGTTGTTTATTTCTGATGGCGATTTAATTCGGAACCGATACAATGAAGCTAGCAATCAATTCTATGCATTAGGCTATGATAAATACACCAAACAAATTTACGGCAACAAGTCATTTTTCTTGAACGCCATCAACTTTATGGTAGACGAAAGTGGTTTAATTCTGTCTAATAACAAGAGTTTTAAAATAAGACTGCTGGATACTCAACTCATCGAAAAAAATAGAATTAGCCTTCAATTGTTAAACACACTTGCACCCGTAGTGCTAACCATACTAATTGGGTTATTAATACATTATTTAAGAAAAAGAAAATACACAGTATAGCGAATGAAAAACTTAATTGGATTAATTGTTTTAATACTTATTGGACTAGCTTGTTACTTCTTATTGTTTAACAAAGATGTAATTCAACCCAGTACGGCAGACTTTAAAGATTTCTCAATAGAAGATACAGCTTCAATTGATCAGGTTTTCATGAGCCAAGCAAATGGCAAGCAAATTTTAGTAAGTAGACGAAACAACGGAGTTTGGATGGTCAACAATGAGTTTCCCGCCAGAAAAGATGCGATTAATTTAATTTTAAAGACCTTACACGACGTTCAGGTAAAAGGAAATGTTGCTAAGGAAAATTTCGATCACGTTGTAAAAAGATTAGCCACCGGCTCAACCAAGGTTGAGTTTTATTCAGGAGGTAAGAAACCAGAAAAAACGTGGTACATTGGTGATGCTACAGCCAGTCGAATGGGAACCTATATGCTCCTAGATAAAGATGGGAAGAGATCTTCTAAACCCTACATTACTCATATGTTAATGGAAAGAGGATACCTTAGCTCTCGATTTTTTCTCGATCCTGTCCTATGGAAAGACAGAGTAGTGATGCGTTGCAACCCAAAAGAAATTAAGAGCTTGCAAATAAGTCACCAAAACGACACTAATACTTCTTTTAAGATAGAACAAGTAACGATAGGAAAGTTTACCGTAACCAACCTTAAAACTCAAGAATCGGAAAATTTAAACGCATCCATTGCAGTTCCTTTGTTAAAAGAATACGGCGCTATTTTCTACGAATATATCGACAAAAAAACACCGAAAGAACAGTAGGATTCGATTTATAATTCTTTACCAAGGCATTCTATAGAAGTGGTGATGAATGACGGGAACAAGTTTTTGATAAAAACTTATAACATGCCAGTGCCAGAAGGAACTCAAGTAGAAGGAAGAACGATCCATCACCACCCTGAACGTATGTACGCATACACTAGCCATTTAGGGAAAGGAATCGCTCCTATTGTGCAAAATTTTACCTTCGACCAACTCGTCCCAAGCCTGAGCGAATTAAAGTCATCAACAACTGTTGAAAAATAAATTTCACATCCTATAAAATCGACTGGGCAAAAACGATAAATTTGTTTGCTATACAAAACGATAGCTGACATGAAATTTTTAGTATCAAGTTCATCCTTACTCAAGCAATTACAAAACATTAGCGGTGTTTTAAACAGTAACAACTCACTGCCCATTTTAGATCATTTCCTATTTGAAATAAGCGAAAACCTTATTCAGGTAACTGCATCTGACCTTGAGACAACAATGGTAACCAAAGTTACTGTAGAATCTAAGGAAGAAGGAATCATTGCTATTCCTGCAAAACTCTTATTAGACACTTTAAAATCTTTACCAGACCAACCGTTAACATTTACGATTGATACGGAGAAGAAATCAATAGAAATTAAATCTGACTACGGAAAGTACAAATTACCGGGTCAAGATGGTGGAGAATTTCCAAAAACACCAGAAGTTGAATCTCCAACCAATTTAGACGTTCCGGCAGAATTATTATTCAACGCCATTGACAAGTCTATTTTCGCAAGTGGAAACGATGACTTAAGACCAGTGATGTCAGGAGTTTTCTTTCAACTTTCTAAAGAAGATTTAACCTTTGTGGCAACAGATGCACACAAATTGGTAAAATATAGAAGAACGGATGCACAAGCTTCTAAAACGGCCTCTTTTATTATGCCTAAGAAGCCATTGAATTTGTTAAAAAATATTTTAAATTCTGTGGAAGAAGCAGTAAAAGTTCAGTTCAATGATACCAACGCTTCTTTCGATTTTGAAGACACGCGATTAATTTGTCGATTAATTGACGGAAAATACCCGAACTACGAAGCGGTAATTCCAAAAGAGAATCCAAACAAATTAACCATCGATAGAGTATCATTATTAAGCTCTATTAAAAGGGTAAGCATCTTCTCTAGCAAAACAACGCATCAGGTACGATTAAAAATGAGCGGAAGCGAGCTTCAAATCTCAGCAGAAGACATCGATTTTGACAATGAAGCAAAAGAACGTTTAAGCTGTCAGTTTAACGGGGAAGATATGGAGATAGGTTTCAACTCTCGTTTCTTAATTGAAATGTTGAGCAACTTGGATACAGAAGAGGTAAACATTGAAATGTCTGCACCTAATAGAGCTGGAATTTTAACTCCAGCTACTGGTAACGACGGCAACGAACAAGTGTTGATGTTGGTAATGCCAGTGATGTTGAATTCTTAAAACACAACAGAGAACAAGAGCTAAAACCTCGACTGAAAAGTCGGGGTTTTTTTGTATTCTTTTTTACCTGACCCGACCTTAATTATTACGTACCAAATCTTTACAATTAAAACAGTAAATTAGCATCTAACGACTTACTAGACCCAATCAAAAGTGCGATTTTGTGTTTTAATTCTTCTCTTTCATCTTTTGCATTTTACTTCTACAGCCCAAGATCTGGCATATGTTGTTTGTGAGAATCAATCATTTTATCGCGTTGACGTTTCTAATTGCTCTGCTCAATTAATTGGATCGACAGCTTTAGTTTTATACGACATTGCTTTTAATCCTATTAGTCGCGATTATTATGCTATTAGTTCCGATAGTTCGCTTTACACCATTGATATATCGGATGGAACCTTAAACTATATAGGAATGACCTTCACAAGTCTTAATGCACTAACCTTTGATAAAAATGGCGTTCTTTATGCGATGGGCTCAAAAAGTGATAATCTCTTTACTATTAATACAACATCTGCTCTTGTTACTAACCTTGGAAGCACAGGAACAGGAATATTTTCCACTGGAGATTTAACTTTTAATCAAGGTCAGCTTTATTTATCAGGAATTCCAAATCTACTTGTAGCAATTGATGTCAACACTCCTTCTAACTCATTTTCATTAGGCGCTATTTCTGCATTAGGTTCTGTCTTCGGATTAACTTCTATCGGATGCCAATCAAGTGTTTATGCCTTCTCCGAGAACAATGTCCATCTCTTAAATTCATCCAATTTCCTTCAATCAACTCTCCAATGCCCTAATATTGTTCCCACAGACATTTATGGTGTGGCAGCATCAACAGAACTTTTTAGTTCAAATAAAGTCAATTTAGGTAATGACACTATTTTATGCCAAGGGCGAACGATGATCCTTGATGCCACGACCCTTGATGCAAATTATTTATGGCAAGATAATTCTACAGACTCAGTTTTTAAGCTAACACAACAAGGAACGTATTGGGTAGAAGTAACAGACAACAACTCTTGCACTTCACGGGATACAATTGCCGTTACTTATGCTCCAATATTAATAGTCGATTTAGGAAATGATACGACCTTATGCCAAGGAGAGATATTAAGCTTAGATGCTAGCCATCCAAACTCCACCTATTTGTGGCAAAACAATTCAACAAACCCAATTTTCAACCTAACGCAACAGGGAACATATTCCATAGAAGTAACAAGCAATAATTCATGTATTTCGCGAGATACAATTGTCGTTACTTATACTCCGATATTAACAGTCGATTTAGGAAACGATACGATCTTATGCCAAGGAGATACATTAAGCTTAGATGCCAGCCGGCCAAATGCTAACTATTTGTGGCAAGACAATTCAACAAACCCAATTTTCAACCTAAGCCAACAGGGGACATATTCCGTAGAAGTAACAAGCAATAATTCTTGCACTTCACGGGATACAATTGTTGTTACTTATGCTCCGATATTAACAGTCGATTTAGGAAATGATACGACCTTATGCCAAGGAGAAGCATTAAGCTTAGATGCCAGCCAGCCAAATTCCACTTATTTGTGGCAAGACAATTCAACAAGCCCAGTTTTCAACCTAACGCAACAGGGAACGTATTCGGTAGAAGTAACAAGCAATAATTCATGTATTTCGCGAGATACAATTGTCGTTACTTATACTCCGATATTAACAGTCGATTTAGGAAATGATACGACCTTGTGCCAAGGAGAAATATTAAACTTAGATGCTAGCCATCCAAATTCCACTTATTTGTGGCAAGACAATTCAACAAATCCTATTTTCAACGTAACACAACAAGGAACATATTCAGTAGAAGTAAAAGCAAACGAATGCACTTTGAATGGCACAATTAATGTTATTTTTGAGGAATTAGAGAGTTCTGTAACACAGACTGATACCATTTGCATTGGAGATATATTAAGCCTTAAAATTAGCTCTTCGAATGGCTCCTACACATGGCAAAATGGTAGTATGGCCCAAAACTACATAGTATCTTCAGGTGGAACTTATTGGGCAGAATTCAGTAATGTTTGTGGCACAAGCAGAAAGACATTTATCATAAAATCGGACGATTGTGAATGCCTTGTATTTTACCCGAATGCTTTTTCTCCAAATGGTGACAATCAAAATGATTTTTTTGCACCAGTACATCATTGTAACCTTATTGAGTATGAGTTTATTATTTTCAACAGATGGGAGAAATGATATTTGAGACCAACAATCCATCACAAGCTTGGGATGGAAATTTCCATGGTAAAAAAGCTGCTCCGGGCCTTTACGTCTATAAGTTACGTTATAAAGCTGATAAAGCTACTCTTTACGGGAACCACGAAGGCAATGTATTGCTAATACGATAGAAATAGCCAATTGAAATCTCCCACATTAACTTCAACTTTTTCAAAGTTTGACCCTTTATAAAAATTAGACTCCTTATCAATCTAAGCTGAGGTTTTCAATCAAAAAATCCCCACTAACCTGAGCTAAACAATGAAGGTCATGCTCTTCTCAGGACACAGACACCAAATTTAAATCCGGAGATTTCTTATTTTTAAGCTCACATGTGTCAAAAAAACAGGATTTGTTTTTTTTATAAAACCAAAATGAAATGAAAATTAAACCCCTTAGCCTCCTAATTACACTGCTATTAAGCATTTCAGTCAACGCACAAAATAAGATTAAAGTCCCAAAAGGCTATTCCCCTCAAATTGGAACGACTGTTTCTATGTTGGAAGACTTAAAATCTAGAGTCACTAGCAGTGTTGTAAACTTAAGTCAAGAGGAAACCGATTTTTTATTAGATGACAAAGCCAATACCATTGGCGCTATGATTCTCCATCTCGCCGCAACTGAAAAATATTACCAAGTCTACACTTTTGAAAATCGTGGATATAACTCAGAAGAGAAAAAAGAATGGGAAACCGCGCTCAGTTTGGGTAACAAAGCCAGAGCTTCCATTAAAGGCAAACCCATGAGTTATTATTTGAAAAAATGGGATGCTGTCAGAAAAGAAACCAAGAAGCTTCTAAAAACAAAGGATGACAATTGGTTTAAATCTGATGTGAAAGAGAGTAGCATGAACAATCACTGGGCGTGGTACCATGTAATGGAGCATCAAGCAAATCATATGGGGCAAATTCGCTTAATCATCAAAAGAATTGAGAAATAAAATAAGTCGCAGCAGAAAGAGAGTAAACTATAAAAAACCAATACCATTATGAAACTAGGAGCATTTTCAGTTAGTCTTTCTGTGAAAGATCTTAACGTATCTAAAGAGTTTTATGAAAATCTAGGGTTTTCCGTATTTGCTGGAGATCTAAAAATGAACTACTTCATAATGAAAAACGGCAATGCCTTAATCGGATTATTTCAAGGCATGTTCGATAATAATATTCTAACCTTCAATCCAGGCTGGGATGAAAATGCTACAGTACTTAAGCAATACGAAGATATTAGAACAATACAAGCCAATTTAAAAGACAAGAATCTAAAACTCGACAGAGAAGCAGACGAAAATACAAGCGGCCCTGCAAGCATTATTTTAACAGATCCAGATGGAAATCATATCTTGATTGATCAACACATTTGATCTTGAAAATTTAGTTTCAAGCCGCTAGTGAATTCAATAAAAATGTCACTAGATTATCCATATTACAAAATCCTATTCATTGAAAAACAAAAAACTAATTCAATGCCCCCCTTTGCTTCTCACCTAATTATTTCCTAACTTTCATATTAACCATTTGATTTATACTCGAATAATTAGTGCTCTGAACCATCAATTTATGAAAGCTAGCTTCTTAAGCTTCTTTTTAAGTCTTATTAGCTTTATTACTGTCGCCCAAGACCAAGTATATATTGTATGTGGAGACCGGTCATTATACTTGATTGATGTTTCTTCTTGTTCTTCACAACTAATTGGGAAAACACGTTTAGTATTAACCGATATCGCATACAATCCCATTAATGGCACTTATTATGGCGTTAGTGTTAGTAGAAACATTTATACTATTTATACTATTGATGTATCAAATGGAGACATCACTTATGTAGCAAGAACAACTATTCAAACAGCATTTAACTCATTAACCTTTGATAACAATGGGACTCTATACGCAATGAGTGTTCAGACTGACAACTTATATACCATTGATATTAATAATGGAACAACTACTAACCTTGGAAGTACTGGAACAGGAATATTTTCATCAGGCGACTTAACCTTTAATCTAGGAAAGCTATACCTTGCAGGAGCTCCTAATTATTTAATAGAAATAGATCCGAACATCCCATCCAATTCAACTGTAATTGGACGGATTTCAAGCTTAGGAACCGTATTTGGATTAACATCAATTGGCTGTTTATCAGATATATATGCTTTTTCAGGAAATGACATCCACATTTTAGATCAAATCAATTTAACACAATCTAGGAGCCAATGCGCCAATATTGTTCCAATTAATATTTATGGAGCTGCTGCAGTTACAGAACTCTTTAGTTCAACTACGCTAAACTTAGGTATGGATACTATACTCTGTCCAGGAGATTCATTAACATTAAGCGCATCTATTCCAAATGTGTCCTATCTCTGGCAAGATGGCTCTACGAATTCAAGTTTAAAAGTTGGTCAACAAGGCACATACCGAGTACAAGCCACCTATAGTAATTCATGTATACTAAGTGACACTATTAATGTTAGTTACTTAGCAAATACAATTGTAAACTTAGGAAACGACACAATCTTATGTCCCGGAAAAGTATTAACCTTAGATGCAACAGCTCCAAATGCTAGCTACCTATGGCAAGATAACTCGACCAATTCTACTTTCAATGCAACGCAACAAGGCTCTTATTGGGTTGAAGTAAAGAAAAGTAACTCCTGCATCTCAAAAGACACGATTATTATCGATTACCCCCCCACAATAAACCTCGGAAAGGACTCTACTTTATGCCAAGGAGAAGTATTCATCTTAGATGTAAATACGCCTAACGCAAGATATATATGGCAAGATAATTCTACCAATTCTACTTTCAATATAACACAATCAGGCACTTACTGGGTTGAAGTAACGAACAGTAACTCCTGTATTTCAAATGACACGATTATTATTGATTATGCTCCAAAAACAATAATTAACCTTGGAAAGGATTCTACTTTATGCCAAGGAGAAATGTTAATCTTGGATGCAACTACACCAAATGCAAGCTATTTATGGCAAGACAACTCAACCGATTCTATTTTCAATACAACACAACAAGGCACTTACTGGCTTGAAATAACGAACAGTAACTCCTGTATTTCAAATGACACGATTGTTATCGATTACGTTCCAAATCCAGTAGTCAACCTTGGAAATGATACTAGCATATGTAAAGGAACAACTCTAGTCTTAGATGCAACTACACCAAATGCAAGCTACTTATGGCAGGACAACTCAACCAATTCTACTTTCAATACAACACAACAAGGAACTTACTGGGTTAAAGTAACAAAACAAGGGTGTACTAAAACTGATACTATAGTAACTTCAATAGAAAATTGCGAAAGAATATTTGATATCCCCAATATATTTACACCTAATAAGGATGGAAAAAATGACCTCTTCATCTCTACCACCAACCAAAAGCTTAAATCAATAAATACCACTATTTACGATAGATGGGGAACTCCAGTATTTAAGAGCCAACATCCATTAATTAACTGGGACGGATATCGCGATGGACGACAAGCTTCTGAAGGAGTCTATTTCTGGGTTATTGATTACATTGATTTTAATGGGAATCAACTCACAGAAACAGGGCGAGTAACCCTCTTGAGATAAAACAAATCCCAGTATTAAAGAATATCATTGGTTCTTTAATCAACTATAGTGAAGATAATATTACTGTAAAATCATTTTAATTTGTGCTCAATCTACTCTTATCTTAGTGGCATGAAATGAGCCATAATAATTTTTAATTCTTCCTAAGATATTAAATGGCGAATTGCATCTATCAAATAGGAAATAACAAACTTAACTAGATGAAAAATAATTTTTACTCCCTACTTTTTCTGTTGATCTTTTCATTTGGTGCAAGCGCACAAACAGAACAGCAACTTGACTTTAAAGCGCTCGATGAATATTACACCCAAATGGTAAAAGATTGGGATATTCCCAGTGCTTCTATTGGGATTGTAAAAGATGGAGAA
>JAESST010000127.1 GCA_016763995.1 Flavobacteriales bacterium
AAGGTAGTAATTCATATTTGGTTAACACAAATAAATATGAAATAAATAAAGCCGTACGCCTTAGTTTTTCTATCTTTGTTTCTATCCTAAAAAGTAAAAAAAATGAAAAATAATTTAATACAAACAGCTTTGAAATTTGGCTTAATCGTTGGAGCTATTCAAATTGTATTTACCCTGTTGTTATATGTTCTTGGTTTAGAGTATCTTTCTAGTTGGGGAATGAGCTTTTTGGGAATAGCTATCTTTTTAACAGCAATGTGTGTGTCATCTTTTCAACTTAGAAAAACGGCTGGAGGTTTTATTGAGTTTAAATCTTTAATAGGAAAGGTTTTAATTGTATTTATTGGAGCTATGGCGCTTTCTACAATTTTTAATATACTATTGTATAATGTGATTGATACAAATTTAGCTGGAGCTATGCAAGAAGCACAAATCGAGCAAATTAGTTCTTTTATGGAAGGTATTGGTGCTGAAGACGATGATATTGACAAGGCCATACAACCACTAGATAATTTTGCTGACCAATTTTCTGTTGCCAATCTTAGTGTGGGTTTTATATGGTCAATTGTTTGGGGAGTAATTCTAGCTTCTATTCTCGCTGCTATTTTTAAGAAAAATAAAAATCCATTTGAAGAGGACAAAGCTTAATTCTTAACTGCATTGAAGAAAGATATATCTATAGTTATTCCTCTATTGAATGAGGAAGAATCTCTAGTCGAGTTGAATGACTGGATTAAGAAAGTAATGACTGAATATCAATACAGCTACGAAGTGCTGTATATTGATGATGGGAGTACAGATAATTCTTGGACCATTATTGAAGAGTTGAATCAGAAAGATACTGCGGTTCGAGGAATAAAGTTTAGGAGGAACTATGGTAAATCAGCAGCTTTAAACATTGGATTTGCTCAGACAATAGGAGATGTGGTTTTTACGATGGATGCTGATTTGCAAGATAGTCCTGAAGAATTACCAGAAATGTATGAAATGATTACCAAGAAAGGTTTTCATATCGTATCAGGTTGGAAACAGAAGCGTTTCGATCCCCTTTCTAAGACAATTCCTACCAAGTTATTTAATTGGGCAACTAGGAAAATGACAGGAATTTACTTGCATGACTTTAACTGTGGATTAAAAGCGTATCAGTCGCAAGTTGTTAAAAATATTGAAGTTTACGGTGAAATGCATCGTTACATTCCTGCTATTGCGAAATGGGCAGGCTTTACTAAAATTACTGAGAAAGTTGTCTCTCATCAAGAAAGGAAATATGGCGTTACTAAGTTTGGCTTAGAGCGTTTTATTAACGGATTTCTCGATTTATTGTCAATTAATTTTGTCGGAAAATTTGGAAAACGCCCCATGCATTTCTTCGGAACTGTAGGTACAATTGTTTTCTTTTTCGGTTTTATAATGGCATTATACATCGGGGCAGAAAAATTGTATTACATGAGCATTAATGTTCGTGCACGTTTGGTTACTGAAATTCCGCAATTCTATATTGCCTTGATTTCTATGGTAATTGGAGTTCAGTTATTTTTAGCAGGCTTTTTAGCTGAGCTAGTTTCAAGAAACTCTCCCAGTAGAAACAACTATAAAGTAGAAAAAGAGCTATAGGCCTTCTTAATCTTTTAAGATCGCCTTTGCGTAATTCTCCCAGCTTAATTCTTTGGTTTTTTCTGCTACATTTTCTCCTGGGAGTGGATTGTCTAAAAAACGTATCATCTGATCAGCCATAGACTGTATATCTTCTGCTTCTGCTAGATATCCATTATATCCATCATCAATCGTTTCAGGAAAGTGCCCGACCTTAGTTGCTAAAATTGGTAACTTGAAATTATAACTTAAAGACTCGATGCCTGAAGGAGTAGCATATTCATAATAAAGAGCAACAGCATTACTCACTTGAAAATACTTGTTTACATCCTCATTCGGAACAAAAGTATTTACAGTCATACTTCTATCTTTCAAATCAAGAGTGTCAATTAATCCTAATGGATTATAATGTCTTTCGTCGTCTGACTTTTTTAGAAATATTTTTTTAGCGATGCCAAATACTGCATTCTTAAGTTTTGTGCTAAATTTTGAGTTATCAAGCGTTGCCCAAAATGACTCACCACAAATTAAAAGAGATACGTCATCACGCTGATCTGCAACAATTTTAAAAGCTTTAATAAGGTTATGTAAACCTTTATATTTTCTGATGAATCCAAAGAAAAGGAAGACGTTTTCTTTTAGATTATTATCCGCTTTAAACTTCTTTACATCAAAGGACGGATCAGGTTGAAACAGATCGTAAATCGGGTGGTAAAGTTTTATTATCGTATTGCCAGACTTTGTATTTCTGATCCCAGTCTCATTTACTTTAAAAGACTTGTTTGGAAAGGTGGCTTTTAATTCGTCTACCGTCTTGTAGGCATGCACAATAAAATTATCAGCTCTTCCAATACCATATTTGGTAAAACGTTGATCTAGCTTGCTATTTTCTTTTTGTATAACAAAATGCAGGTCAAACAATACTTCAATTTCAGTATGCTTTTGTAATTTTTTAGCTAACCAACCTAATGGAAGTCCTTGAATTGCAATAGACCATTGAAAAATAATTTTCTCAGGTTTAAGAGCAACAATGTACTTGTAGGTTGCTCTCCAAGAGGCGGGGTTATTATAATTAGTAATGTATTTTACTTGAATATTTGTTCCTTCTAGAAAATCCGTTTTACTACTCTTATCAACAAATTCACGAGGAATGATAGCAGGGTATTGTTGTGTCCAAGATACGATGTGAACATCAATACCTTCCATCTTATCTAGTGTTTTGGCTAATGAGGTGTTATAGTTAGAAATTCCACCTTTAAATTTAGGCCCCGGACCAAAACAAACAATCCTACGTTTACTCATCTATTTATTGTTTTCAACTGCCTTTTCGTAAACCCTTCTCATTCCTTCACGAATTGAGATCTTAGGCTCCCAACCTAAAGTTTCCTTTACATAATCCATGTTACAATAACGAGAATGAACCCCTACAGGTTTATCTAGAAGCGGTTTAATAGTTGGCTTGTATCCTGCTAAGTCAGTGAAAATATCAATAATTTCAAGGAAAGAAGTTAATCGGCCTTGTCCAATGTTAATGGCAGTGCCGTCGGAAATTTTATCCATGGCAAGAAGTGTACAATCTAACACGTCATCTATGTGAACGAAATCTCTTCCTTGGTGACCAGAACCCCAAACTTCAAAAGGCTCTTCTTTATTAGCTGCTCTAGCAGCAATAGCAGGAACTGGGTAGGTTAAATCTTGATCTTCTCCATATCCAGAGAATGGACGGATACAGGTAACTGAAATATCATAATATTTTGCAGCAATATGTGCTAAATATTCTCCAGTGAGCTTAGACCAACCATAAGTCATATCAGGCTGTCCCATTCTTGTAAAATCAATATCAGATTCTGATAATGCAATTGCATTTGTATCTGTTTGCAAGTCTACAGGGTATGCAGCACTTGAACTAGGGTACAATACTCTAGCAGGTTTATGTCTGCAAACCCAATAGAAAAATTCAGCGTCAATAGATAAATCTAGAGCCACCATCATAGGATCTCCATCAATTTTAGCTCTTCCTCCAACAATTGCTGCAAAATGGAAAACATCAGCGAATTTTTCAAAATCCATTCCGTAGGTTTCTTGAAAATGATTCTTATTGTTATTCAGGCTATGAAGCGTATTTCTGAAATCTTCCTTGATGAAAACTAATCGTTCGCCTTCACCATAAAAAGAAGCATTTTTATCTTCACGCTGTAAAGGAGCATCTAACCAAGTACTAGGGTCTGTTCCCACAGATAAATCATCCACAAAAATGATCCTGTCTTCTGTGTTTTTGAATAAACGATTCACCATATTACGGCCAACAAATCCACAGCCACCGGAAACTAAATGTGTTTTTCTCATCAATTTTGAATGTTATATTTGATATTGTGTTAAAGGCTAACGAAATTCGCAAAAAAATAGTTGGCTTGCAACCGTGAAAGACTTATAAATAGTGATAATTTGTAGGAATAAGTAAATTATTTATGGGAGTTAAATTCATGTTAATTTTGAGTTGATTAGCAAAATATATAGGAAGAATAATTCAGCTTACTTTTGTATGCTAAATCATAAATGCTAGAATAGATTAAAAAGATGAATAGAGGAGATTTAATACAGGATACGATTCAACAATCTATCAATACAAAGCAAGCATTGTTAAATTCTACAGAGCTAATACAGAGAATTGATCGATTTGCTGCGGCTATGATTACCACTTTTCAAAAGGATGGAAAGGTTTTCTTTTGTGGAAATGGAGGATCCGCTGCCGATGCTCAACATATTGCTGCTGAGTTGACCGGAAGATTTTACTTAGATAGAAAACCCCTTTACTCAGAAGCATTTCATGTAAACTCCTCTTTTCTAACAGCTGTTAGCAGCGATTATGGCTATGATGAAGATAAATCCGCTATTTGAGGCTGCGTATCGGCATCATCTTTGGGCTGCTGCAGTGAAGCATGGGCCGCTTTAGGGCGCCCACCTAGCTCACAATG
>JAESST010000128.1 GCA_016763995.1 Flavobacteriales bacterium
GTTTTAAACCTAAACTGTCCATCTTTTCTTTACTCATTAAAATTAGAGCAGAAGCACCATCATTAATAGTAGAAGCGTTGGCAGCAGTTACCGAACCTTCTTTGTCAAAAACAGGTCTTAATTTTGGTATTTTTTCGAAGAAAACATTTTTGTATTCTTCATCATGATCAAATTGAATAGGGTCTCCTTTACGTTGTGGAATCTCTACAGGAATAACTTCATCATCGAATTTTCCATCTGCCCATGCCTGAGCTGACTTTTTATAAGAATCAATTGCAAATGCATCTTGATCTTCTCTCGAAATGTTACACTCTTTAGCACACAATTCCGCTGCATTGCCCATTGGATAGTCGTTGTACACATCAATCAATCCATCTTTCGTTAATCCATCAATCAACTGACCGTTACCATACTTATAACCGGTTCTAGCTTTATCTAAGTAATAAGGAGCTTGAGACATGTTTTCCATTCCTCCGGTAACAACAACATCGTTATCTCCTAACATAATTGATTGAGCTCCTAACATTGTTGCTTTCATACCTGAAGCACAAACTTTGTTAATAGTAGTACAAGGGACATTTTCACTCAAACCTGCAAATATTGCTGCCTGACGAGCAGGAGCTTGACCCAAGTTTGCTTGGATAACATTTCCCATGTATACCTCTTGAACTTCATCTTTATTTAGGCCTATCTTATTAATAGCACCTTTTATTGCAGCTGCCCCTAACTTAGGGGCAGGAATGTTAGATAACGCTCCGTTAAAACTTCCAATTGGTGTTCTAACAGCCGCTACTATATATACTTCTTTCATCGAATTATTACTTTTATTAGCACGCAAAATTAATGATTCTAAACTTGAATTTTATTGTGCTAATATTGAAGTCGGTCTATTGTTAGAATAAAGTTTTTACTTATTTTGGCTATAATTTATGACAAATTTCGATTTAGAAAAAAGAGAGATTTTACCTCAGGAAGGCTGTGTAAATTGTGGTCAAAGCTTTAATGGGTTTTTTTGTCCAAAATGTGGACAAAGAAGCTTGGAGGGGCGTTTTACAATTAAAGAATCTGCTGGATGGATTTTTGATAAAATCTTCAACCTTGAAAGAGGTATGTTTTTTACCATAAAAGAATTATTTATTAATCCAAGAGAGACGATAGATAATTACTTGAAAAGAGCTACGGTTCGTTACATGCATCCCTTTCGATTTGTTTTTTTATTGTCTACTGTTTCGGCTTTGGTCACTATTTTAAGCGGGGCTTTTGAATCGGCAGCTATGATGCAGGGCTTAGAGGGGTATGTTGAAGGGTTTAATAGGCATGACGCAATGAATGCCGAGAGTGTTGCAAGCATCGAAAAAGGATTAGTTGTAATGGAAAGCATAAAAAAATATTTAGCCTTTATAATGTTGGCGAATATTCCTGTAAACGCTTTAGCTTCTTATCTTGTTTATTATAAAAGACGTTACAACTATACGGAGCATTTAATTTTAAATTGTTATGTATATGGTTTCTCCTTAGTTGTAGGTTTGCCTCTCTTTCTAATTGTCCTATTTGAAGGAGGAGGGATGATTTATTCAGGAGTGAATACCCTTATTATTTTGATAGCATATGCATACATTTTTAGTAAATTCTTTAAGGAAAATATCATTAAAAGCTTTCTAAAGATAATTGCTCAATTTATTTTGGTTATGATAATAATGATATTTTTGGTTATTACCGGACTCTTTATTTATGGATTGTTCAAAGCCAAACTAGGATAGCACATGAGCAAAAAAATTCTCTTTCTAAGTTATGATGGACTAACAGATTCGTTAGGACAAGCACAAATATTACCCTATCTAACAGGGCTTTCTAAGAAAGGACATTGTATCACAGTTTTAAGCTGTGAGAAGGCTGAAAACTTTCAAAAGAATAAAGAAATTGTAATGCAAAAGTGCCTGTCAGCCAATATTCACTGGGAGTATACACATTATGAAAATAAGTATCCCGTCATTTCCCCTAGTTTAAATTCTCAACGACTAAAAAAGAAGACGCGACAAATAGTTAAGGAAAGAAATATAGAAGTATTGCATTGTCGTTCTATTATTCCTGCAGGTATAGGCTATTCTATCGCTAAAAAGAGTGGAATAAAGTTTATTTTCGACATTAGAGGTTTTTGGGCAGATGAACGAGTAGATGGGAAGATCTGGAATTTAAAGAACCCTATTTTCAACGTTGTCTACCATTATTTTAAATGGAAAGAAAAAGTATTGTTCGAAAAAGCAGACTGTATAGTTACATTAACTGAAAATGCTAAGGAATATATCAAAGGGCATTTTAAGACAAAAGGTAATTTTTTGGTAGTTCCTTGTTGTGTCGACTTCAAACATTTTAATATGGATGGAATTGATGGAAGAAAAGTGGAGCAATTGAAAAATGAGTTAAAAATTCCCAAAGAGAACTTTGTTTTAACCTATGTAGGCTCGTTAGGAGCAAGGTACATGCTAAATGAAATGCTTTGTTTCTTTAAAGAATTGAAATCCATTCAACCGAAGGCTTCTTTTTTATTTATCTCCAAGAGTGACACCTCTGAAATTGAGTCGATCTGCCAAGAAATTGACCTAGATCGATCTTCGATCTTTATTACTTCTTGTGAGTACTCAGAAATACCTGTCTATATCTCTGTTGGAAATGCATCTGTTTTTTTTATTATTACTTCCTTTTCAGGAAAGGCTGTTTCTCCAACAAAACAAGCAGAAGTAATGAGTTTAGGGCTTCCAATTTTGGCCAACACCGGTTTAGGAGATACAGATATGATACTGAATGAAACTGGAAGTGGTTTGGTAATAAATGAGTTTTCTACCTCAGAATATCAAAAACAAGCACGGAACTTATTGAATTTCAGTAAAGAAAAAGGGGAAATAAGAGAGTCGGCAAAACAGTTTTTTACTTTGGAATCAGGAATTGAAAAGTATGATTCAGTTTATAAAAATCTTTAGTTTTTTTGCATCAAATTATAGTCTATGTTGAAGTACACAACTTCTGAACTAAATAAGAAAAAAATTAGCGAGAAAGAAGTCTTCTGTTTCAACCCTGGAACTGAAAATATAGACCTAGAAACAGTTGAGTCTTTTGGAGAAGAATGGCTGAAATTTGATGAATTTTCAGCGGAAGAAATAAAGAATGCGGGAGATCAATACTTCGATATCGTTACCGAGAAAGAATTAAATAAAGCTTCCTATGTGCTCGATTTAGGTTGTGGCTCAGGTCGGTGGACAAAATACATGGCGGATAAAGCAAAATTTATTGAGGCTGTTGACCCAAGTGAAGCGGTTTTTAGCGCAGCAAGGGCTTACAATGATTTGTCGAATGTACGCTTCACACAAGCAGGGGTCGACACCATTCCTTTCGAAGACAATAGTTTTGACTTTGTGATTTCCTTAGGAGTGCTGCATCACATTCCTGATACGGGAAAAGCCTTAAAGTCTTTGCTTAGAAAATTAAAATCAGGAGGTCATGCACTGATTTATCTTTATTATGCACTAGACAATAGAGGTTTTTTATATAAATTGATTTTTAATTTAAGTACTGTTCTTAGGCGAGTAGTTTCAACTCTGCCTCATAGCTTCAAACAATTTGTGTGCGACTTATTGGCCATATTTATTTACCTGCCTTTCATTGGCATAGCGAAGCTTGCAAAGATCATCTTACCGGGGAATTTATACATGAAGATTCCATTGGTGTATTACAGAGATAAAAGCTGGAACATTATTAGAAACGATGCATTAGATCGTTTCGGAACACCTTTGGAACAAAGGTTTTCAAAGAAGCAAATTACAGAAATGATGGAAGCCGCAGGGATGGGACAACTTCAATTTTCAGAAAATGAACCCTATTGGCACGTATTAGCCAAAAAGAAATAGCATGAAGAGAAAAATCCTTTTTATCACTAATCATAGAATAGGGAGATCTCCAGGTCAACGATTTCGATTTGAACAATACCTTGGGCATTTGGAAAAAAATGGGTTTGACGTGCATGTTTCGAATATCATTTCGAAAGAGGATGACGCCTTCTTGTACAAAAAAGGGGAGTACATTAAAAAAGCTCTATTGGCAAAAAGAGCGTGGAAAAAGCGAAAAGAGGATCTGAAAAAGGCAAATGAGTATGACATTATCTTCATTTTTAGAGAAGCACTGTTAACCGCCAGTACCTATTTTGAAAAACAATTTGCAAGTTCTAAAGCAAAAATAATATTCGATTTTGACGATGCTATTTGGCTTCCAAATGTTTCAGCAGGAAATAAAGCTCTTCAGCTACTGAAAAGGCCTTCAAAGACTGATGAAATTATTGCACATACGGATATGGTTATTGCAGGAAATCAATATTTAGCAGACTATGCTCTTGGCTTTTGTAATAATGTTAAGGTGATACCTACAACTATTGATACAAGCTACCACATACGTAAAAATAGAAAGCAATTTGATAAGATCTGTATTGGTTGGACTGGAACACAAACGACCTTAAAATACTTAGATGTTTTAAAACCTGTGTTTCATCAATTAAGTGAAAAGTTTGGCGATAAGATTTACTTTAAAATTATCTGTGATAAAGCTTGGGAGGAGGAAGGCCTACAACTTAAAAATGAAGCGTGGAATAAAGAGCAAGAAATTCAGCAATTAGAAGAAATAGATATTGGAGTAATGCCATTGGTAGATGATCAATGGAGTAGGGGGAAATGTGGCTTTAAGGGGCTACAATATATGGCTATGGAATCAGCAGCGATACTGTCGCCCGTTGGTGTGAATACCGAAATTATAGAACATGGGAAAAATGGATTTTTAGCTGAGACTGAGTCAGATTGGTTGGAACAATTATCTCGCTTGATTGAGAATAAAGAATTACGTTTGCAAATTGGAAAAGCAGGACGTTTAACAGTAGAACAGAAGTTTTCTGTGAATGCTTATAAGAATTTGTATGTAAAGTACTTAAACGAAATAATAGATTAGTATGAAAGAAATTGCTTTGAACGATGTTCACGTAAAGCTTGGAGCTAAGATGGTTCCTTTTGCAGGCTATAATATGCCATTACAGTATGCAGGATTAACCCAAGAACATTTAGCAGTAAGAAATAGTGTAGGGGTGTTTGATGTTTCTCACATGGGAGAATTTATTGTACGTGGGTCAGAAGCGTTAGACTTGATTCAAAAGATTAGCACAAATGATGCTTCAAAACTTAGTATTGGGAAGGTACAATATTCTTGTATGCCAAATGGTAGAGGAGGAATAGTGGATGATTTACTGATCTACAAATTAGAAGAAGAAGTGTATATGTTGGTTGTAAATGCTTCTAACATTCAAAAAGATTGGGATTGGATTCAAAAGAACAACACTTTCAAAGCTACATTGCAAGATATTTCTGATAGAACAACTTTATTGGCAATTCAGGGACCCAAAGCTGCAGAAGCGATGAAAATTCTGACGAGTATTGATTTACCAAACATGGTTTATTATACATTCGAAAAAGGAAAATTTGCGGGAGTAGAGAATGTGCTGGTTTCTGCTACTGGCTATACTGGTTCAGGAGGTTTTGAAATATATTTCGATAACGAACACGCAGAAAAAATCTGGGATGCAGTTATGAAGGCCGGCGAAGGAAATGGAATTATTCCTGCAGGATTAGGAGCGAGAGATACCTTGAGGTTAGAAAAAGGGTTTTGCTTATATGGGAATGATATTGATGACAATACCTCTCCAATAGAGGCAGGTTTAGGTTGGATTACCAAGTTCACAAAGGACTTCGTCGATTCAAAATTATTTCAATCGCAAAAAGAAAAAGGAATAACTAGAAAATTAGCCGCCTTTAAGATGATAGATAGAGGAATACCTAGAAAAGACTATCAAATTAATGATGCAGAAGGAAATAAGATTGGTCATGTTACTTCAGGAACATCTTCGCCTTCTTTAAAAGTAGGCATTGGTATGGGATATGTTACAAAGGAACAATCTAAAGTGGGTACTGAAATTTATCTAGAAATAAGAGGACGTCAATTAAAGGCAGAAATTGTTAAGCCGCCATTTGTAAGCTAATTAGATGGAAACTATTGAAACTGAATTTCAGCGAAAGCTTGAGGTATGTTATTCGCCTGAATTATTTCCAACTTACTTTGTGAAGGATGATTGCGTAGTAGTTGTGATTGATATTTTTAGAGCTACTTCTGCCATTTGCACTGCTTTTGATCATGGAATAAAGCAAATTATTCCTGTAGCTACTATTGAAGAAGCAAGAGAATATCAAGCTAAAGGTTATGTGGCTGCTGCTGAAAGAAATGGTGAAATTGTAGAGGGCTTTGATCTTGGTAATTCTCCTTTTAGCTATATGAACCCTGAATTAAAAGGAAAAGAGCTCGTATTAAGCACTACCAATGGAACGCAGGCAATAGAAAAAGCAAAAGCTGCAAATACCATAATAATCGGCTCTTTCTTAAACTTAGACGCGGTCTGTCGTTTTCTAGAAAAGCAAAATAAAAATGTAATCTTATTATGTGCAGGATGGAAGGGAAGGTACAATTTGGAGGATTCACTTTTTGCAGGTGCAGTTGTAAATCAATTGAAGAATAATCCTGTATTTACAGGTTTATCAGATTCATCTATAGCGGCCGACCAAATGTACGACTTGGCAAAAGGAGATTTAGGAGAATTTCTGAAAAACTCATCTCATAGGAGAAGATTGGCAAAATTGAACCTTGAGAAAGACATTGATTATTGTCTTCAATTGAATCAAATAGATTTAGTGCCTATTTTTAATGGAACAGGATTAACAATTAACTAAAGTGAAGAAAATAGGATTAGCAGGCATATTATTATTTGCAATCATGCTAATCTGTCAATCATGGGGATTTTACGGACACCGTAGAATTAATAGGATGGCAGTATTTACGCTTCCGCCTAAGATGGTTTCATTTTACAAGGAGAACATTGAGTTTGTTACTGCTCATGCGGTAGATCCTGATAAAAGACGGTATGCTTCCAAAGGCGAGGCTCCAAGACATTACATCGATATAGATCATTATGCGAAGGAGGGACAGAATCCTTTCGAAATTATGCCACGAAGATGGTTCGATGCTGTCGATAAATTTTCTGAAGATACCTTACAAGCATATGGAATCGTTCCTTGGCACATTGCAAGAATGACGAATTGGTTGACGAAAGCATTTGAAGAAAAAGATGTCAATAGAATTCTTTCTATTTCTGCAGATATCGGACACTATATTGGAGATGCACATGTTCCATTACATACTACCGAAAATTATAACGGTCAGTTAACTAACCAAAAGGGGATTCATGGGCTTTGGGAATCTCGTATTCCTGAGTTAACTGCAGATGAGTATGATTACTTGGTAGGCAGAGCCAAATACTTAGACAAGCCACTTGATTTAATTTGGGAAGCGGTAGAAGAAAGTCATTCTTACCTAGATTCAGTCTTATTGATTGAAAAGGATTTAACAAAAAAAATATCTCCCGATCGAAAATATGTATTCGAAAGTAAAGGAGCCTCTACAACTCGTCAATACTCTAGAGATTATGCATTAGCGTATGATCAAAGAATGGAAGGTATGGTAGAAAGCAGAATGCGAAAAGCAATTGTTATGGTAGGTAGTATCTGGTATACTGCATGGGTAAATGCCGGTCAACCTGATTTGGGAGCGTTTGGAAAAGCAAACGAAGAGCTTTTAGCAAAAGAACGTAAAGAAGCTGAAGAGGCTTTTAAGAAAAGAGAAATCAAGGGTCGAGGTCATGACAATTGACCGTCAAGTATTTGATTGATATCTTAGTTTAAAGTCAGCTTTCCATTATTTACGGTTCCTACTACTTTTCCTTTCAACGGCATATTGAAAAAGGGTGAATTTTTTGATTTAGATTTTACCTGATCTTTTGTGAAAATAAATTCTTGATAGGGTTGGAAAAGTGTTAGACAAGCGTTGTTTCCTTCTTTAATTTCATTGCTTTCAATACTTAGAACGGAAGCCGGACCTTCTGTAAAAAGCTGTACAATTTGAGTTAAATCTAAGTCTTTATGAAGTGCAGTATAGGCAGATGGGAATGCAGTTTGTAAATTGATAATTCCAAAACTTGCATGGTCTAGTTCTTTCATTTTACTCTCTATATCTTCCGGTAAGTGATCTGAAGATATAGCTGTAATCGTCCCACTTTTTATGCCTTTAACTAAAGCTTTTATCGTTTTTGAATCTCTTAAAGGAGGGAGGGTTTTAAATCTGCTATCAAAACCTTCTAAGTTAGAGTCGTTCAATAATAAAGAGTATGAAGCCACATCACAACTAACTTTTAACCCTTGTTTCTGTGCCATTGCAATCAATTCAACTGATTTAGCACTTGAAATCGTGCTAAAATGCAATTTTCCTTCCGTATACTCCAAAATATTTAAATCTCTGGCAACCATTAAGGATTCTGCTAATTCAGGAATTCCTTTTAATCCAATGTTGGTGCTTACGTGTCCTTCATTCATTACTCCATTATGAGCAAGATCTTCAGTGTGTGGGAAGTTGAAAATTACCCCATCGAACGATTTAGAATAAAGAAGAGCCCTATTTAATAGATTTGGATTTTTAATGGAATGTTTTCCGTCAAAAAAAGCAACAGCTCCTGAAGACTTCATATCATATAACTCTGCAAGTTCTTTGCCTTCTGCCTTTTTACTAACGCTACCGTATGGTAGAAGGTCTATAGCTTGATTTGAATTGTGATTTCTTAGGTATTCGATGTGTGATTTTGAATCTCTAATGGGGTCACTCAAAGGAGATACAGCAATTTTTGTAAACCCTCCTGCTGAAGCTGCTTTGATACCACTTTGGATGTCTTCCTTGTGCTCAAATCCTGGGTCTTGAAGGTTTGCATGTAAATCAATCCATCCTGCTGAAACATGAAGCCCTTCCTCTTGGATCGACCGCGCTTTGTCTTCTTTGATGTTAGGGGCAATTTTTTTAATTTTCCCTTTACGAATTAAAATGTCCATCACCTTTAAGTGATGCTTTTGCTTAGGAGCTATAATTGTTGCGGCTTTAATTAATACATCCATAACTAACCTTTTAAAATTCTAAGAAACAATATCTCTAAACCTATAAAAATCAAAGCCAATAGCACAAAATACTTCCATAAACTATTCCCTTTACTAAGAGATTTAATGTTGTTGGAAAGCGTATCAATATTGGAATCGATTACTTTAATGTTTACACCTTTTAACTTGGCATACTGCACAAATTCATTTACTGAATATAAACTCAACTCAGATTCATTTCTATTGAAGTTGAATGCAATTGTTCTCAGTACTTTATCTTGTCTTTTTAATTGATAGAAGCCCGCCTCTTTTAGTTCATCTTTTAAGAAAATCTCCACTTTATTTTCTTTATAAAGTTGCTTTGGAATAATTTCAAAATTTCCCTTGCTTAACTTCAAAGGACTTTCTTCTTGGTAAAGTTTTTTTAATGTGATTTTCTTTGTTCCAATGGTATATGCAATTGCTTGTTGATTGATGGATTGCAATGCCATGTTGTAAAGAATAGGAACAAACAATGCGTGTCTTCCGAAATTGCTCTGTGATTCATTTAAACTAGTGGCAGAAAGATATACAGCACCTGAGTTTACTTCGTATTTTTTTAAGAAATCAGAACCATCACCGAAGCTTAAAATAGGCTCCGAAAGGGTGTTTTGTGCTTTTTTAATTTTCCAGTAGGAATAAACA